>NZ_JBAMDI010000141.1:0-26812 GCF_036961695.1 Pseudomonas sp. CGJS7
ATGTGGGTTTATGCGCTCACGCCGCCTCATCCTCGCCCAACTGCGTCTCCAGCTCGTTGATCCAGGCCACAGTGATGCTTTCCATGGTCACCGCATAGATCAACGGCCGGATCGGCCCGGACGAGTACGACTGCGAAACGAAACGCGCATGCCGCTCGCGGAACGCCAGCCAGGCCTGATGCGCTTGTTCGAACGCGCGCAGATCCTCGCCGTCGAGCTGCTTGCGCAGATGCTCGACCAAGCCGTCCAGGCGGGTTTGTTCGCGGCTGAGTTCGACGATCGCCTGCTCGCCCATGTCGGCCTGGCTGACCCGATCGTCGTCGTTGTCGCGGGCGATCGCCTCGGCCTTGCCGAAGTAATTGTCGGCGATGCGCGCGGCGGTTTCGGCCTTGCCGATCAGCTTGTTTTCGAAGCGGCGCAGGTCCTCGACGCTGGTGTGCGCGCCGTCGAGTTCTTGTTTGAGCGCCAGCAGCTTCTTGCCGCGCTCGATCGCGTCGACCGTGCCGCGACGTTCGGCGATGCGCTGGATGAAATAGAAAGCCCAGGTAAGCAGGGCGCCGATGACGGTGAAGATGAGCTGTTCCATGACCTGTCCTCCGGTCGTGGAATGCAGTGTCGTCGGCGGAGGTCTCAGGCCGCGCGATGGGGCGTGTCGGGCGTCGCAGATCGCCTATAAAAATAGGGGTTTTCGTGCGTAGTCGTGGTGAATCGTTCAGGTGTAATTCGGTTGCCGTTGCCCTCACCCCAACCCCTCTCCCGCAAGCGGGAGAGGGGCTCAGAAACGATTCTTTACGTGATCTCGATACCGCTTCGCTTTTAGCCCCTCTCCGGCTTGCTGCGCCCGAAGGGCGTGCAAGGCTGAGAGGGGTGGGGGTGAGGGCCGCGCCCTCCCCACTCACTCGTCGAAGCGCAAATGCCGCACCGACTTCCCATGCCGCCGAATCAGCTTCAACGCCTCGATACCCACATTGATATGCGTATCGACATAACTCGCACTGACCTTGGCATCGGACGCCTCGGTCTTCACGCCCTCGGGAATCATCGGCTGATCCGACACCAGCAACAGCGCGCCGCAAGGAATCCGATTGGCGAAACCGGCGGCGAACACCGTCGCGGTTTCCATGTCGATGGCCATGCAGCGCATCGCCCGCAAGCGTTCCTTGAACGCCTCATCGTGTTCCCAGACCCGGCGGTTGGTGGTGTAGACAGTGCCGGTCCAGTAGTCGTGACCCAGGTCGCGGATCATGGTGGAGACCGCGCGCTGCAACGCGAACGCCGGCAGCGCCGGCACTTCCGGCAGCAGGTAGTCGTTGGAGGTGCCCTCGCCGCGGATCGCCGCGATCGGCAGCACCAGATCGCCGAGTTCGTTCTTGCGCTTGAGGCCGCCGCACTTGCCCAGGAACAACACCGCCTGCGGCATGATCGCCGAGAGCAGGTCCATCATGGTCGCCGCGTTCGGGCTGCCCATGCCGAAATTGATCATGGTGATGCCGTCGAAGGTCGCGCTCGGCATCGGCCGGTCCAGGCCGACCACTTCGGCGCCGGTCAGACGGGCGAAGGTATGCAGGTAACCGCCGAAGTTGGTCAGCAGGATGTGCTGGCCGAACTGGTCCAGGGGCACGCCGGTGTAGCGCGGCAGCCAGTTTTCGACGATCTGTTCTTTATCTTTCATGCGTATCGGCCTTTTTTTCTAGTTGTCCGGCCATTGTGGCACCGCCCATGACGATAGTCAGGGTTGGCAGCGCACAAACCGGCCGCTAGGGTTCCGAAGTTGTCCTTCGCTCGACACCTTTGTCCGCTTTCCCCGGGGGAAATCATGCTTCGACCGCTCTTGGCCGGCTGCGGCCTGGCGCTGCTCGCCGGCGCCGTGCAGGCGGCCACCGCCGCCGCGCCCGCCGCCAGCTCGCGATACACCCAGGACCCTTACCCCAGCACCTACCGCGCCCTCGCCTCCGGCCCGGTGCTGCTGCAGCACGCCACCGTACTCACCGGCACCGGCCAGCGCCTGGACAACGCCGACGTGCTGCTGCGCGACGGCAAGGTCGTCGCGGTCGGCAGCGCGCTGGAGGCGCCGGCCGATGCCGCCCGCATCGACGCCACCGGCAAGTGGATCACCCCCGGAATCATCGACGTGCACTCGCACCTGGGCGTCTACCCCAGCCCTGGCGTGGGCGCGCATGCCGACGGCAATGAAATGACCAGCCCGGTCACCCCCAACGTCTGGGCCGAGCACTCGATCTGGCCGCAGGACCCGGGCTTCGAAACCGCCCTGGCCGGCGGCATCACCTCGCTGCAGATCCTGCCCGGTTCGGGCAATTTGATCGGCGGCCGCGGGGTGACGCTGAAGAACGTGCCGGCCACGTCCTACCAGGCGATGAAATTCCCCGGCGCGCCGTGGGGCCTGAAGATGGCCTGCGGCGAGAACCCCAAGCGGGTCTACGGCAGCCGCAACGTTTCGCCCGGCACCCGCATGGGCAATGTCGCCGGCTACCGCGCGGCCTTCATCGACGCCAGCGAATACCTGCGCAAGACCTCGCCCAAGAGCAGCGAGCCGAAGAAGAAGCGCTGGTGGCAAAGCTCCACCGCCGCGGCCGGCAACGCCGACAGCGAGAAGGACACCGGCGGCAAGCGCGACCTCAAGCTCGACACCCTGGCCGGGGCGATCAAGGGCGACATCCGCGTGCACATCCACTGCTACCGCGCCGATGAGATGACCACCATGCTCGATCTGGCCAAGGAATTCGGCTTCAAGGTCGCCGCCTTCCACCACGGCGTGGAGGCCTACAAGATCGCCGACCGGCTGGCCCAGGACAACGTCTGCGGCGCGCTGTGGGCCGACTGGTGGGGCTTCAAGATGGAAGCCTTCGACGGCATCCAGGAAAACATCGCCATCGTCGACCGCCCGGCCAACAGCTGCGCGATCGTCCACTCCGATTCGGAGGAAGGCATCCAGCGCCTCAACCAGGAAGCGGCCAAGGTGATCGCGCACGCGCGCCTGGCCGGCATCGAGATCGCGCCGGAGCGGGCGATCCGCTGGCTGACCCAGAACCCGGCCAAGTCGCTCGGCATCGCCGAACGCACCGGCACCCTGGAGCCCGGCAAGATGGCCGACGTGGTGGTGTGGAACGGCAATCCCTTCAGCGTCTACGCCAAGGCCGAGCAGGTCTATATCGACGGCGCGCGCATTTACGACCGCGCCGATCCGGCGCGCCAGCCCAAGTCGGATTTCATGCTCGGGCAACCGGCCGCGCAGACGGCGACGCAGGGAGGTGTGCGATGAGCGGCGTTCGTTCTTTGTCGGTTTCGGTTTCAATTTCCGCTTCCGCTTCGACTTCCACTTCGGCCTCGACTTCGCCCGAATCCACCCAGCCCGTCATTCCGGCGAAAGCCGGAATCCATTTTGCTGTTGCTTCCAACGGCACAGATGGCGGCGGCGCGGCGGCAAGAAAGGCAACGGCAAAATCAAAATGGATTCCGGCTTTCGCCGGAATGACGGCTGGAGGTTGCGTCACTTCGGTTAGGACTGGAGTTGCGTCGCTTCGGTTGATTCCGGCTTTCGCCGGAATGACGGCCCGGGGTTGCGTACCTCTCGCCGCAGCGTTGCTCTGCGCCAGCTTCGCCGCCCCCGCGCAAAACCTGCTGATCCGCAACGCCACCGTCCACACCGCCACCGCGCAAGGTTCGCTGGAACACGCCGACGTGCTGGTGTCCGGCGGCGTGGTGCGCGCGGTCGGCAAGGGCTTGAGCGCGCCGGCCGGCGCGCAGGTAATCGAGGCCGAAGGCCGGCCGGTCACGCCGACGCTGTTCGCCGGCATCACCGAGATCGGTCTGGAAGAAGTCTCCGGCGAGAAGTCCACGGTCGACCAGACCGCCGCGCTCGGCGCCGACACCAAGGAAATGACGGTGCGGCCGGAGTTCGACGTAACCCTGGCCTACAACCCGGACTCGGTGGTGATCCCGGTCACCCGCATCGAAGGCATCGGCTGGACCCTGCTCGGCGCCGGCACCGCCACCGGCGGCTCGATCGTCGCCGGGCAAGGCGGCATCGAGCGCCTGGACGGCGGCCCGGACCCGATCGGCCCGCGGGTGCTGTTCGTGCGTCTGGGCAAGGACAGCCTGGGCCTGAGCGGCAGTTCGCGCGCGGCGCAGTGGATGATCCTGGATCAGCTGATCGACGAAGTGCGCGGCCGCATCGGCCCGGACAACCACGCCGCGCTGCTGACCCCGGCCGGACGGGCGACGCTGCAGAAGTATTTCGGCGGCGGCGGGCGGATCGTGTTCGGCGTCGACCGCGCCGCCGACATCCGCCAGTTGCTGCGCTGGTCGTCCAAGCACCAACTGCGCATCGCCATCGCCGGCGGCGGCGAGGCCTGGCGTTTGGCGCCGCAGCTGGCGGCGGCGAAGGTGCCGGTGTTCGTCAATCCGCTGTCCAACCTGCCCAGCGATTTCGACCAGATCGGCGCGAGCATGGAAAACGCCGCGCGGTTGCGCGCGGCCGGGGTCGCGGTCGGTTTCAGCGAAGGCGGCGTGGCCCACAACGCGCGCAAGGTGCGCCAGCTGGCCGGCAACGCGGTCGCCGCCGGCCTGCCCTGGGCCGACGGACTGGCCGGGCTGACCCGGGTGCCGGCCGAGGCGTTCGGCGTGGCCAACGAAGTCGGTTCGATCGCGCCGGGCCGGCGCGCCGATCTGGTGCTGTGGAGCGGCGACCCGCTCGAAGTCAGCAGCGTGGCGTTGCAGGTGTGGATGGACGGCCGCGCGATTGAGATGCGCAGCCGCCAGACCGAATTGCGCGACCGCTACCTGCGCGGCGACAACGGTTTGCCGCGGGCGTACTCGAACGGCGACGGCCGCTGAGGCCGCGATCTCGCTCCTGCAGCGCTAACCCGCTGCAGGAGTAACGCCACGCTTCACAGCTTCAACCCGCTCAGAAACCCTTCGAACACGGCCACCGGCAGCTTGCACACCAGGCTGTCGGGCGGCCCGAACCACTGGCAGGCGAACCAGCCGAACGGCATCAGCAGCATCGCCAGGACGCAAGCATCGGCCGCGACGTTGAGCCTGCGCTTGCGCCGGATCTGCACCAGCAGATCGATAAAGAACCCCAGCAACATCGCCAGGGCCAGAAAGCCGAGCAAGACCGCGATCCCCAGCCCGGTATCGCCGCGATGGGTTTGATTGCGCGCGGACTCGAACGCGTTCTGCGCGTACCAGTACAACAGCGCCAGCGGCGCCAGGAACACCGACACTCGGATCAGCGCCGACAGCGCCTGCTGTTTCATCGGGTCGGACTCCTCGAATCGTTCCGGTCAATCGGCCCGGCGCGACAACAACACCGCCGCACCCGCGCTGACGGCATAGGCCAGCGCGACCGCGAAGGCGAACCGGTACGGAAAGATGTTGGTCAATCCCGGCACCGGCGCGGGATGCCATTCGCCGCCGCCGAATTGCCAGGTGAAGCAAACGCAGAACGCCGCCACCGCCGCCGTGTCGGCCCACAACGTGCGCGCAAGGGTCGAGCGCGCGACGCGGCGGGATAGCCACCAACCGGCCAGCCATGCGGCAAGGACGATCGACACCAGCACGACGCCCGAGGGAAATGAGATCGAGGTGTCGCTCGCGCTGCCCTGAACCCGCTTGCCCAGCTCCCAGACCAGCCCGGTCGAAAGCGCCCAGACGAACGGCGCCGCGAAACAAAGCACCATGGCCGCGGGCAGCCCGATGCGCGAATTTCGAAGACTTGCGGCGAGGTTCCCGGTCATGTCGGTCACGATGCCCGATGCCGGCGGCAAGCGATAGCCCGCGGCGGCGGCGGCCTGGGTTCCCGTCGCCACGGCTTCACCCACCACCGCGCGAGCGGCGGCGTATCCTATCGTCACCCGCGCCCGCGCCGTCCTGGCGATTGGGCCCGCGGCCCGCGACGATGCCCGCGCCTCGCGCCCGGCTCGATGCGGGCCGCGCGCAGACACCGGCCACGGCGCGCGCGGTGACGCACCGTCGGCCGCTTCGGAGCAACGCTAATGAATTTGTCCTTGATGCAACTCAACTGGCTGGCGATCCTCGCCGCCACCGCTTCGGCGTTCGTGCTCGGCGGCTTGTGGTACGGCCCGTTGTTCAAGAAGGCCTGGTGCCGCGAAGCGGGCATGGACCCGGACGCCAAGCCGGGCCATCCGGGGCGGATCTTCGCCGTGGCGATCGTCTGCGCGTTCCTGGCCGCGACCATCTTCTCGTTGCTGATGCCGGCCAACGCGCGCGCGGTCGACGGATTCGGGATCGGCTTCGTGGTCGGCGTGTTCTTCGTCTCGATGAGCTTCGGCATCAACTACGCCTTCGCCCAGCGCAGCCTGAAGCTGTGGATGATCGACAGCGGTTACCACATTCTGCAGTTCATCCTGTACGGGGTGATCATCGGCGCCTGGAAATAAGGAGTCTGGCGATGAGCTCCGAGCAAGCGCGGCTGCGTTGGTACTTCGATTTCATCTCGCCCTTCGCCTACCTGCACTGGCAGAAGCTGCGGCCGATGCTGGGCGAGCGCGAGGTGGAACTGGTGCCGGTGGCGTTCGGCGCGATCCTGGCCGCGCACGGCCAGAAAGGCCCGGCCGAAATTCCCGGCAAGCGCGAATTCACCTATCGCCACGTGCTGTGGCAGGCGCGCCGCGACGGCGTCGAACTGCGCTTCCCGCCGGCGCATCCGTTCAATCCGCTGGCCGCGCTGCGGCTGTGCGTGGCCGCCGGCAACACGCCCGAAGCGGTCGAAGCGATCTTCGATTGGATCTGGCGGCGCGGACAGGCAGGCGACAGTGTCCAGGCGCTAAGCTCGCTCATCGCCGGGCTGAAGGTCGAGATCGGCGCAATCGGCAGCGATTCGACCAAATCGGCGCTGCGCGCGAACACCGAATCGGCGGTCGCGGCGGGTGTCTTTGGCGTGCCTACCTTGAGTGTTGGCGGTGAGTTGTTCTGGGGCAACGACGCACACGATTTCGCCCTTGACGCACTGCAACATCCGGAACGGATTGAAGATTCGGAAATGCAACGTTTGAAGCAGCTGCCGGTGGGAGTGCAACGCCGGGCCTGAATGAGGCCGACAGGATGCGGCCGCGTCTTCGCGTGACTTGCGTCGCGAAACGGTATGCTGCGGACACATTCGAAGCCACGCGCCAAGACCCGGGGGGGAATATGCGCATTGGAATCGTCGTCGACTCCGCTTGCGATTTGCCGCTCGACTACCTGCAGCAGCACAACATCCACTTGCTGCCGGTCACCGTCCGCATCGGCCAGGCCGTGCTGGCCGACCAACGCAACGAAGAAGCCGCGCTGCAGTTCCTGCACGCGCATCTGGCCGAGCGCGGCTTCGAAGCCGAAACCACGCCGTTCTCCGTGCAGCAAGTGCGCGATCTGTTCGTCAGCCAACTGGCGATCGATTACGACTACGTGTTCTGCATGACCATCACCAAGACCCGCAGTCCGATCTACGACAACGCCAATCAGGCCAGCTTCGCGATCCTCAACGACTACCGTCCGGTGCGCAGCGCGGCCGGGATCAACACGCCGTTCTCGTTGCGGGTGATCGACACCTTGAACTTGTTCGCCGCCCAGGCCATCACCGCGGTCGAAGCCGTGCGCCTGCGCGCCGCCGGCGAAGGCCCGCCGAAAATCCGCGCGCGGCTGGAGCATCTGGCCCTGCACACCCACGGCTATCTGATCCCGCGCGACCTCAATTACCTGCGCGCGCGCACCCGCCATCGCGGCGACCGCAGCGTGAGTTTCCTCAGCGCCACGCTTGGCACCGCGCTGGACATCAAGCCGGTGCTGCATTGCAACCGCGGCGAGACCGGTCCGGTAGCCAAGATCAAGGGCTATGAAAACGCCGCGCAGAAGCTGCTGGAATTCGCCGCGAGCAAGGTCAGCGGCAACGGCCTGATGACGCCTACGGTCGGGCTGAGCTATGGCGGCGAATTGACCGAACTGCGTCAGCTGCCTGGCTATGAAACCCTGCGTACCGCGTGCCGCGACAACAATGTCGAGTTGTTCGAGAGCGTGATGAGCCTGACCAGCATGGTCAATATCGGCAAGGGCGGGTTGGCTTTGGGGTTTGCGGCGGAGAAGGCCGATTTCGCTGGGTGATTGGGAAGCTGGAATCGGCCACAGCCACAGCGTACTTACCTACCGTCATTCCCGCGAAGGCGGGAATCCAGGGCCTTTCGTGCGAGAACGCTTGAAGTCGCTGGATTCCCGCCTTCGCGGGAATGACGGTCTGGAAGGATGACGCTGAAGTCTCTGGATTCCCGCCTGCGCGGGAATGACGGATTGGGGGATGACGCTGAAGTCTTTGGATTCCCGCCTGCGCGGGAATGACGGTAGGTAGGTACGCGGATATCCGCTTTTGCCCGTCATCCCCGCTTTTGCTCGTCATCCCCGCGAACGCGGGGATCCAGGGCCTTTCGAGCGAGAACGTCTGAAGTCGCTGGATGTTCGGCTCCGCCGAAGTAAAGCGGAGCCCGCGTTCGTAGGAATGAAGATCTGGTGAGATGGCGCTGAAGTCGCTGGACTCCCGCCTTCGCGGGAATGACGATCTGGAAAGATCGCACCAAGGCCTTCCCCAAACAGGACTTCCTGCCCAGGCCCCCACAACGCCCAGCGGGTTAGCCTGCGAGCCTTGTCCGTCCAGGTAGCCCGCTCGATGATCCGTCACCGCCTGCTAGTCCTCGCGCTCGCCAGCGCGCTCGCCGCTCCGGCGCTCGCTCAGACTCCGCCGCAGCCCGCGCCGCAAGAGAACAAGGACGGCGACAAGCCGGCCGCGCAGCTCGAGCAGGATGCGCTCAAGCCCGCCGGCGCCGATCCGGCCCGCGCCTCGGCCCAGACCGCCAAGGGCGCGGCCAAGCCGGCCGACAAGGACGAAAAGAAATGGGACGTCTCGGCCGCGCACGGGCCGACCAAGACCATCCGCTTCGACACCGACGAAGGCACCTGGATGGACCTGGACGTGGCCCCCAACGGCCGCGAGATCGCCTTCTCCCTGCTCGGCGACATCTACCTGCTGCCGATCGGCGGCGGCCAGGCCCGCCGGATCAGCAGCGGCCCGGCCTGGGACGTGCAGCCGCGGTTCTCGCCCGACGGCCGCGAAATCGCCTTCACCTCCGACCGCGGCGGCGGCAACAACCTGTGGCGCATGCGCAGCGACGGCAGCAACGCCACCGCGGTGACCAAGGAAGATTTCCGCCTGCTCAACAATCCGGCCTGGACGCCCGACGGCCAGTACCTGATCGGCCGCAAGCACTTCACCGGCGAGCGCTCGCTCGGCGCCGGCGAGTTGTGGATCTACCACGCCGCCGGCGGCGGCGGCGGGCTGCAACTGACCAAGCAGAAGAACGACCAGCAGGATCTGGGCGAACCGGCGGTGTCGCCGGACGGCCGTTACGTCTATTACTCCGAGGACGTCACCGGCGGCCCCACCTTCCAGTACAACAAGAACCCCCACGACACCATCTACGCGATCAAGCGCCTGGACCGCGCCAGCGGCAAGAGCGCGACGGTGATCGATACGGCCGGCGGCGCGGTGCGTCCGCAACCCTCGCCCGACGGCAAGTCGCTGGCCTTCGTCAAACGCGTCCGCGACAAGTCGGTGCTGCACGTGCTGGATCTGGCCAGCGGCGAAGCGCGGCCGGTGTGGGACGGGCTGTCGCACGACATGCAGGAGGCCTGGGCGATCTTCGGCCCCTACGCCAACTTCGCCTGGACTCCGGATTCCAAATCGGTGGTGATCTGGGCCCAGGGCAAGCTGTGGCGGGTATCGATGGCCGACGGCAAGCCCGCGCCGATCCCGTTCACCGCCGCGGTCGAACAAACCGCGACCGCGGCGCTGCGCTTCGAACACAAACTCGATGCCGGCCGGTTCGATCCGAAGATGATCCGCGACGTCGCCACCAGCGCCGACGGCAAGACCCTGATCTTCCACGCGGTCGGCCAGCTGTGGCGCAAGCGCCTGCCCGACGGCAAGCCCGAGCGCTTGACCGGCAACGACAACCTCTACGAATACCAGCCCAGCTTCAGCGCCGACGGCAGCAAGCTGCTCTACACCACCTGGTCGGATCAGGCGCTCAGCGCGATCTACGTCGCCAGCCCCAACGGCGGCGGCGGCAAGCGCCTGACTCAGGAAAAGGGTTTCTATTACGGCCCGCGCTTCTCGCCCGACGGCCGCCGCATCGTCTACGCCAAGACCGGCGGCGGCGGTTTGACCGGCAGCTTGTGGTCGGTGGACCGCGGCATCTACGTGATGAACGCCGACGGCAGCCGCGCCACCCGCGTGGCCAACAGCGGCGAGGCCCCGCAGTTCAGCGCCGACGGCACCCGCGTGTATTACCTCACCGGCAGCGGCCTGAAGAAGAAGCTGATGTCGGTCGGCCTCAACGGCGAGGACGAACGCGAGGTGTTCAACCTCAAGTACGCCGATTCGGTCAGCATCAGCCCCGACGGCAAGTGGGTGGCGTTCACCGAGTTGTTCAACGCCTACGTCGCGCCGTTGATGACCGCCAGCGCGTCGGTGGAGCTGAGCAAGGACAGCAAGGCCTTGCCGGTGGCCCAGGTCAGCGCCGATGTCGGCAGTTACCTGCACTGGTCGGCCGATTCCAAGTCCTTGCATTGGATGGTCGGCGATCGCTATTACTCGCGCCCGCTCAATCAATCCTTCGCCTTTCTGCCCGGCGCGCCGGCCACCCTGGCCAAACCCTCGGCGGAAGAACAAGGCATCAAGGTCGGCCTGGAAGTTCCGGTATACGCGCCCACCGACACCGTCGCCTTCACCAACGCGCGGGTGGTGACGATGCGCGATGCGGAGACCAAACAGGAAGTGATCGAAGACGGCACAGTGGTGGTGCGCGGCGATGAGATCGTCGCGGTCGGCGCCAGCGGCTCGGTCGCGGTGCCGGCCGGCGCGCGCACCATCGACGCGCGCGGCAAGACCATCCTGCCCGGTTACATCGACGTGCACGCGCACGCCGCGCACTTCGGCCAGGGCGTGGTGCCGCAGCAGAACTGGGCGTACTACACCAACCTCGCCTTCGGCATCACCACCATGCACGATCCCTCGGCGACCACCGAGTTCGTGTTCTCCGAAGCCGAACTGGTCAAGGCCGGCAAGATGGTCGGCCCGCGGGTGTTCTCCACCGGCACGATCCTGTACGGCGCCGACGGCGACTTCAAGGCGGTGATCAACTCCATCGACGACGCGCGCAGCCACCTGCGCCGGATGAAGGCCAACGGCGCGTTCTCGGTCAAGAGCTACAACCAGCCGCGCCGCGAGCAGCATCAGCAGATCAATCAAGCCGCGCGCGAGTTGAACATGCTGGTGGTCGAAGAAGGCGGTTCGACCTTCAACCACAACCTGCCGATGATCCTCGACGGCGCCACCGGCATCGAGCACAACATCCCGGTCGCGCCGCTGTACAAGGACGTCACCGAGCTGTGGCGGCAGACCGATGTGCGCAACACCCCGACCCTGGTGGTGAGCTACGGTGGTCTGTCGGGCGAGTACTGGTGGTACGCGCGCGACAACGTCTGGGAAGACAAGAAGCTCAACCGCTTCTTCCCGCGCGAGACCCTGGACGCGCGCTCGATCCGCCGCGAAACCGCGCCGGATTGGGATTACTGGCATGTGCAGGTGTCCAAGCAGGTCAAGGCGCTGCGCGATGCCGGGATCAAGATCCAGGTCGGCGGCCACGGCCAGTTGCAGGGCCTGTCGGCGAACTGGGAAATCTGGATGCTGGCCCAGGGCGGCATGAGCAATTTCCAGGCGCTGCGTGCGGCGACCATCGACGGCGCCGATTATCTGGGCATGTCCAGGCAGCTCGGTTCGCTGGAGGTGGGCAAGAAAGCCGATCTGGTCGTGCTCAACAGCAATCCGCTGGACAACATCCGCGCCACCATCGACACCCGTTACGTGATGGTCGACGGCCGTTTATTCGACGTCGACGCGGACATGGCCGAGCTCGGCAACAAGGCCGAGAAGGCGCCGAGCTTCTATTGGCAACGCCATCGCGACGGGCGCACCTTCGGCGCCGAATACGGCCCGACCTCGGTGTGCCATTGCCCGAAGGGACACGGGCCGCACGAGATTCACGAGGACTGAGTCCGAGGCGACGCGGCGACGGCGTGAGCCGTTCGCCGCGGTGTCGGCGAGTAGTGGTCAACGGATCGAATCCGATCCGCTCTGCACTCCACTACCGACACAAGGAAAGCCTTGCATGAAACGCACCACTGCCATCGGCTTGCTATTGCTCGCCACCACCGGCCTGGCCACCGCCGCGCACGCCGCTTGCGTTCCCACCGGCAACATACGCTGCAACGTCGGCCTGCCCCTGGACCTCATCGACGGCGCCCAGAACGGAATCTACAACTACGGATACAACGGCGCCGGCGTGGATATCTACATCGTCGACAGCGGGTTCAGCGCCGCCAACGGCCAAGCCGAATTCGGCCCCCGCTACAAAGAAGTCGCCAACTTCACCTCCGAGCCGATCGGCGGCAACGGCAACGGAAGCCACGGCATCACCATGGCCAAGACCGCCGCCGGCACCAGCCTCGGCGTCGCCAACGGCGCCAACATTCGTCTGGTCCGGGTCATCGGCACGGGCGAGACCGCGGACTCGTTGAAGAAAGGGCTGGAATGGATCCGCGACGAGAAGATCAAGCTCGATCAAGGCCAACCCACCGAATTCAGGCGCCAGTCGGTGGTCAACATCAGCCTGACCCGCGCGCACGATCCGGCCGTCAATGCGGCCGTCGCGCAATTGGTCGCCAATCAGATTCCGGTGTTCGTGGCGGCGGGCAACAACGGCTTGGGCGGCGGAGAAGGCGGCAACGCGTGCGCACTGACGCCCGCGGGCGAACCCAGCGCGTTTACCGTCAGCGCCGGCGATGCTTACGGCAGTCGCCAGGGGTGGGCCAACTACGGCCAGTGCGTCGATGGCTTCGCCTGGCATAGCCATGGCACCTCCGAATCCACCGCCATGACCTCGGGCGTGGCGGCGCTGATCTGGCAGCAGTACCCAACGCTCAACGCAGCCGGCCTCATCGCCGAACTGAAGAACCGCGCACAGAAGCACACCATGGCCAACACGCCGTTCCCCTTGAACGGCTCGCAAAACTTGGTGGTGACTTCGTTGGCGCCCGCGGCCGCGCCCTCGATCCTGGGCGTGAAGAGCGACCGCTGCTACGGCAGCAATACCCTGCAGTGGCTCGACTCCGGCCCGGAGATCATCGCCTATGAAGTCCAGCGCAGCGCGACGGCCAACTTCGCCGCGCCGGTGGCGGCCTACACCGGGACGTATCAGTCGATCAACGTCAACGTGACCGGCACCACCTATTACCGCGTGCGCGCTTGCAACAGCCGCGGTTGCAGCGCCTACGTCAACGGCAACCGCGCCGCCACCTACACGCCGACCTGCGAGTGACGGCGATGGCGGAGAACCCCGCGCCACGGGGTTCTCCGGCCATGGCCGCGGCCGAACGCCGGGCGCTTTTCACATCGGGCCAATGGATGAGGATTTAGCCTTTCGCCAACCTCATCCGAGCTTTCGCAATGGCCACTCGCTATTTCCTCAGCATACCCGACAGCGACCGCGCGCGCGGCAACGACGCCGACCTGTCGTTCACCGCGATCAGCGCCGAGGGATTCGCCAGCCAGCTGCAGGCCGCGCTGCGCGGCGACGCGCTGTTCGAACGCTGGCGCGCCAAGCAGCCCGAACCGGACGACATCGACCCCAGCCTGGGCGCGACCGATCCCAATGCGACCGTGCAAGGCGAACAGCGCGATCTGCGCATGGACCTGGTCGCGGTGACCGCGCTGTCGGGGACGGTGCTCAAGCATCGGCTGCGGTTGTTGGCGGGCAATGGGTGGGAGTTGCGCGACGTGACCGCGGCTTAGCCTGAGCTGCGTCGCGCGAGTCCGCATCGAAGCCCGATCGACGGCGATTCTCAGCGGGCCGCCCGCATCGAATCTTTGAAGCCGTCATCCCCGCGAAGGCGGGGGTGACGGCTTCAAGCGTTCGAAGCGTCCGCTGTCGCGCAATCAGGCAGGCAGTTCATCCTGCTCCGACAACGCCAACAAAGTCTCGGCCATCGTCGCGATCTGCTCGCGCATGACCAACTTGTCCAGCCAATCGCGCGGTATCGCACCCACACCGTAATAGGCGCCGGCAAGCTGACCGCAGATCGCCGCAGTAGTGTCGGCATCGTCGCCCAGATTGGCCGCGCGCAAAATCGCCGCCTCGAACGTATCGGTGTGCAGAAAGCACCACAGCGCCGCTTCCAGCGAGCGCACGCTGTAGCCGGAACCGACGATCTCGCTCTCGGGCTTGCCGGCGTAATCGCGGGCATGGATCGCCGCGACCTGCGCGCTGGCCGGCGGCGCCATTGCCGGGGTCAGCACCGCCTCCTTGCCCGCGCCCATCAACGCCGCGCGCAACTGGCTGGCGAACAAGCGCGAGCAGTCCAGCGCTTCGTCCGCGCCGTGGGTGGTGCGGGTGGATTCGACGGCGTAGTGGCGGGCACGCTCCGCATCGCGCCGCCACAGCATCGGCACCGGCGCCAGCCGCATCAACGCGCCGTTGCCGGCCGCGCGCGGACCGGGGTCGCCGGCGTAGGGATCCTGGTTGCGCAGATAACGGTCCAACGCCGCACTCACGGTCATGCCGATGTCGAAGCATTCGCCGTTGCTGCTCATGTAACCGTGCGCGCGCCAGTTGCAATAGCGGTTCATCTGATCGCGCGCGTCGAAGCCGCGGCAGTGGATCAGACTGGCGGCCAGGCACAGCGCCATCGAGGTGTCGTCGGTCCATTCGCCCGCGCGCAAGCCGAACGGTCCGCCGCCGACCATGCCGGTCAGTCGCTCGAAACTACCGCGCGGTTTGAATTCCACAGTGGTGCCGACCGCGTCGCCGCAGGCCAGACCGAGCAGACAGCCGAGGTAGCGCTGGCGCAATTCCATCAGCGCGCCTGCGTATCGCCGCCGACCGCGGTCGCGGCGGCGGTGACTTTGTTCAACGTCGACATCAGCGAATGGTACAAGGGCGTATGCGCTTGTCCGGGCGTGCCGAAACGCAACCAGAAATGAAACGGGCGCTCGCCGATCGCCCCGGTGAAGCTGTGAAATTCAAAGTAGTCGGGCTTTTCTTCTTCGTAAGCGACCAGCGGTTCGAGCTGCGGCGAGAACGCACCCACCGCTTCGAACAAGGCCGGCAGCGGCGCGATCAGCTCCGGGTCGAGCGTATAGCAGCGAAGATCGCGTTCTTCTTGATTGCGAAACCGCGGATCGGCCTCGTCGTCGCGGGCGCGCGCCCACATGCGCGCCCGACCTTCGCCGCACTCGATCCAGGCCCACAGATCCAGCGGCACCGGGCCCTTGCCCACGCTGTACTGGGCGATACCGCTGGATTGCCAAACAAGCTTGAACGTCGGAATCTGCTGCATAACCACGGCCTTGGCGACGACTGGCCGAATCTTGGCACAGCCGAACGTCGCACTGACGCGGATCAGCCGTCCGCTTCGAGATCCTGGTAGCACTCCGGCACGAACCGCGGCGTGCAGATCGCCAGAAAGATCAGATCGCCGTCGCCGGTATTGGCGATGCGTTGCGGCGCGTCGGCGGGAATGAACACCGTATCGCCGGGGCCGACCTCGCTCGGCGCCAGATCGCCGGCGAACATCGTGCCGCGGCCTTGCAGGATCACATAGCGCTCGCTGGTGCCACGCAGACTGTGCAGGCGCGTGGTCGTGCCGGGCTCGACCCGGATGCGCGCGATCGAGCTGTGCGGGTCGTCGGCGCGGTTCCAATGTTCCAGAACGTGGCAGCGCTCTACGAAGTAGTACTCGGCGGTATCGGCGCGGCCGACGATGCGGGCGGTGGTCATCGATCGCGGTGTCGGCTGCGGCGGGGCCAACAGCTTAACCGCGCGGTCGGTGCCGGGTCCGCTTTCAGATCCCCACGCCGTGCGGCTGAACCACGCCCGTGGCGATCCCGGCCACCACCAGACCGATCAACGCGATCGAATAGACGATGCGCTTGGTCAAGGCGTTGACGGTGCGCTTGCTGGCGCCTTTGTCGACCAGCATGTAGTACAGGCCGGCGCCGAGGTTGTAGAGGATCACGCCGAGAAACGCGGCGACTAGCAGCATTTTCATGATTCGACCTTGCCCGTGAGCGGGCGGGTGGGAGCAAGGGAGGCGGCGACGGCGTCGCGGCGGGCGCGCAACCAGCGCCAGCGCAGCGCGATCGCCGCGGTCATCACCGCCAGGAACAGACCGTAGGCGACCGAGGTGGCCAGCACCTGTTTCCAGATCGCGCCGGCATGCGGGTCGGCGTTGAGCATGCTCCAGTGCATGCCCCAGAACGCCGCCGCGGTGGCCAGCAGCAGGCTGAGGCTGTCGAAGGCGGTGCGCGCGCCGTCGCGGGGTTGGCGCGGGTAGGCCCAGAACAGCCAGGCCAGGATCGAGAACCAGGGAATGAACAGGATCAGGGCCAGATTGACTTCGACTTGCGGGTTCATGGCTAGCGATGGCGGGCTGACGCAGCTTTTGCTGCGGGGTTCATTGTTCGCTTACCGGCTCAGATTGCGTAGACTCAGAATCTGGAAGAAAAACCAGATCAGTCGCAACAGTTATTGAGAACATGAGGCCGGCACAGCGGGGTTGGCCCGCTCTCGGATTCCCGCCCCCATGAAGCGCTACCAGGCCCTCGCCGACGACATCGCCCGCTCGATCCGCCAAGGCCTGCTGCGGCCGGGCCAGCGCCTGCCTTCGGTACGGCAGACCAGCGCCGCGCGCAAGCTCAGCCCGGCCACCGTGTTCCAGGCCTATTACCTGCTCGAAGCGCAGGGACTGGTGCGGCCGCGGGCGCGTTCGGGCTACTACGTCAGCGAGCAAGCGCACACGCTGCCGCCCGAGCCCGACGCCGCCTCCGCGCCCGACGGCGAATCGCGTCCGGTCGACATCAGCGCGCTGGTGTTCGAAGTACTGGAGTCGGCGATGGCGCGCGACATCGTGCCGCTGGGTTCGGCGTTCATGAGCCCGGATCTGTTTCCGCTGGCCAAGCTCGGCCGGGCGATGGCGCACGAGGCGGTGCATCTGGACCCGCGCAGCACCGTCGACGACCTCACCCCGGGCAATGCCGAACTGCGCCGGCATATCGCCCTGCGCTATCGGATCGGCGGGGTGGAATTGGGCGCGCAGGATCTGGTGATCGGCAACGGCGCGATCGAAGCGCTCAACCTGTGCATCGCCGCGACCACCCGGCCCGGCGACGCGGTGCTGGTCGAGTCGCCGTGCTTCTACGTCGCGCTGCAGACGCTGGAGCGCCATGGCCTGCGCGCGGTCGAGGTGCCCACCCATCCGCGCGAGGGCATCGAGCTGGGCGCGCTGGACGCGGCGATCCGCCGTCATGCGCCCAAGGCCTGCTGGCTGATGAGCCGTTTGCAGAACCCGCTCGGCGCCAGCATGCCCGAGGCCAAGACCCGCGAACTGGTGGCGCTGCTGGCGCGGCATGAGTTGCCGCTGATCGAGGACGACGTCTACGGCGAACTGCATTTCGGCGCGCGCCCGCCGCCGCCGGCCAAGGCCTTCGACACCCGCGGCCTGGTGCTGCATTGCAGCTCGTTCTCCAAGACCCTGGCGCCGGGTTACCGGATCGGCTGGGCCGCGCCGGGCCGCTACACCCAGGCGGTGGCGCGGTTGAAACTCACCAACACCCTGGCCACCTGCGTGCCGGCGCAGTTGGCGATCGCGCGCTATCTGCAACGCGGCGGCTATGAGCGCCATCTGCGCACGCTGCGCAACACCTTGCGCGAACGCCAGAACGCTTACTTGCAGGCGGTCGCCCAGTACTTCCCCGCCGGCACCCGGGTCACCCGGCCGGACGGCGGTTACTTTCTATGGATCGAACTGCCGCCCGACCGCAATGCGCTGGCATTGCAACGCGCGGCTGCGCAGCGCGGCATCAGCATCGCGCCGGGGCCGATCTTTTCCGCGCATCGCGGTTACCGGCACTGCCTGCGGCTCAACTACGGCCACGCCCTCGATGCGCGGGTGGATGCAGCGTTACGAGTCTTGGGCGAGCTTTCGTCGGCGCGATCGGGGCCAGCCTGAGCCGCGTGTCCTCATCGGCCTCAGCCAAGACCTCGGCCCGACGCTTGCGGCTGAGGTTGCCCAGCGCGCGCCGGTACGACCAATCCACCAGTTCGCGCAGATAGTCCTCGGGCATGCGCCGCACATCGACCACGGTCACCCAGTGATAGCGGCCCATGAACCGCGCCGGCTTGGCCCCGGGCATGTCGGTGAGTTCGACGAAACGCTCCGGCGTGGCCTTGAAGCTGAAACGCCAGCGCTCGGGCTCGCTGGTCTTGAAGTAAGCGAAGAATTTTCCGCCGACGCTGTAGACCAGGATATTCGACGGCGCCGCGTGCGCGACTTCGTCCGCGCCGGGATAACGGCGGCAATGGCGCTTGAGCGCGTTGGTGTCCATGGGGTCGCGGGCAGTTGTCGGGTTCGCCGTTTTTTGCGGGGATCGCGGTCGCAGCGCTCCAATGGCTTCGCCGCTTCGGGCACCCCCTGTAGGAGCTGCGCTAGCTGCGACCGCGGGGTGTCAGCTCGCGTCGCAAGCGCAGTGTCGCGGTCGCGGCTCGCGCCGCTCCTACAGGCAGGCCATGTAGGAGCGGTGCGAGTTGGACAGTGCTTACATATGCGCGGTGATCTGCGGCGGGTTGAACCAGTTGTTGTTCAAGCCGTCCATGTACTGGATCGGCGCGGCCGCCCACACCGCGTGGTCCACGTCCAGGCAGGCGACGTTGACCGAGTAGTACTTGCCGCCCAGCACTTCCAGCTCGCCGGTGCCGAAGGCGTGGATGCCGCATTGCTTGCAGAAGTGATAGGTGCCGCTGAAGGTGCCGAACTGGTACGAGCCCATTTCTTCGATGTTGCCGCTGATCAGACGGAACGCATCGGGCTTGACCAACGCGCCCCACTTGCGCAGCTTGCTGCACATCGAGCAGTTGCAGCGCGAAGTGCCGGCGTCCAGGTCCAGGTCGACTTCATAACGGATGGCACCGCAGTGGCAGCTGGCCTGGTGGGTCTGGACGGTCATCGCGGTGCTCTCCGATAGCCGGGGCGGCATGCCCCGGGACAGCCATAGAGTACGATCTATTGAGGACAATTTCTGTCCTCAATAGGTTTTAGACTGGGTCCATGCTCAAGACCTCGACCCGCCTGCTGCGTTTGCTGTCGCTGCTGCAATCGCGCCGCCACTGGACCGGCTCGGAACTGTGCGAGCGGCTGGAAGTGGACGCGCGCACCGTCCGCCGCGACGTCGACCGCCTGCGCGAACTCGGCTACCCCGTGCAGGCCTCCACCGGCGTCGGCGGCGGCTACCAGCTCGCCGCCGGCGCCTCGCTGCCGCCGCTGCTGCTGGACGACGACGAAGCGGTGGCGATGGTGGTGGCACTGCGCAGCGCCACCGCCAGCGTGGCGCGGATCGAGGACACCGCCGTCGGCCTGCTCGGCAAGCTCGATCAACTGCTGCCGGCGCGGCTGCGGCGCCGGGTCAGCGCCTTGTATTCGGTGACCTTGTCGCTGTCCCAGCGCGACGACGGCCCCGACGTGGAGACCCTGACCGAACTGGCCGGAGCCTGCCGCGATCACCGCCTGATCGAGCTGCACTACAGCGACCGCGGCGGCCGCGCCAGCCAGCGCATCATCGAGCCGCTGCGCCTGGTCAGCAGCGGACGGCGCTGGTATCTGCTGGCCTGGGACCGCAGCCGCGAGGATTGGCGGTTGTTCCGCGCCGACCGGATCCAGTCGGCGGAATGCGGCGGCGGCTTCACCCCGCGCAAATTCCCCGAGGACGTCGCCGCTTACGTCCAGCGCAGCATCAGCCAGGTGATCCAGGGCGACGTGCTGCGCGCGCGCCTGCACGGTTCGGCCGAGAGCCTGGCGGCGAGCCTGCCGCCGTGGTGCGGCGTGCTCGAACACATCGACGAACACAGCTGCCTGCTGCACGTGCGCGGCGAAACGCCCGAGGAAATCCTGGCGCTGCTGGCCCTGACCGGGGTCGAGTTCGAACTGCTCGATGGCGAGGAACACCGGCCGAAACTGCGCGCGGTGGCCGAGCGTTTGTTGCGCGCGGTGCAGTAAGGCCGCCGCGCCGGCGATTCGGCGCCGATGCGATCAGGCCGCGCCCTCCCCGGACGCGGCCTGCCCTCCCCTTCGTTCAACCCAGATCGCTGAGCAAATTGTCGGCCGCTTGCAGCGCCAACGCGGCGATGGTCAAGGTCGGATTGGCCGTGGCCGTGGTCGGGAACACGCCGCTGCCGACCATGTACAGATTGCTGTGGTCCCACGACTGCTGGCGCGCGTTGAGCACCGAGTTGGTCGCGCTGGTGCCCATGCGGTAGGTGCCGATGATGTGGCCGGCGCCGTAGAAGGTGTAGTTGTTGCCCTGGTAGGCGAAGGTGGTCGGCGTCGCGCCGGAACCGCTGAGCACCGGCGCCGCCGGCGGCTGGGTGTATTCGGTCGCGCCGACCGCCTTGAAGATCGCGGTCGAGGCGGCCTTGGCCGAGACGAAGGCGTTGCGCACGTAGTTCTCGCGGATGCGATAGGTGACTTGCGGACGCGGCAGCCCCAGGTGGTCTTTCAACTGGGCCGACAACTGCACGCGGTTGTCCGGATCGGGCAACTGCTCGATCAGATAACCCAGACGCAGCTGGCGCGTGTAGATGCCGTTGAGCGTGTTCACCAGTTGCGAACCGAACAGCATGCTGTAGGCCGGCAGGCTCGGATTGAAGCGCAGTTGCTGGCCCTGCTGGTTGACCGAATTGCCGTTCAACTGGGCGTTGTTCTGGCCGAAGATGAAATCGGCCAGGGTGGTGTTGGGATCGTTGGTCGCCCAGTTCCAACCCTCGTTGCCGATCTCGATGCGGTACGCCGCGCGCTGGCTGCGGAACGCGCCGTCGCGCGCGGCTTCGATGCCGGAGGTGGCCAGCGGGCCGCGATAGGCGTAGATCGGGTCTTTGGCCAAACCCCAGGCCAGGTACATCACGTGATCCATCAGGTTGCGGCCGACCTGGTCGGAACGGTTGGCCACGCCGTTGGGGTAACCGGGATTCTTGTTCGACATCAGCAACAGCTTCGGCGTCTCGATCGCGTGCGCGGCCAGCACGTACAGCTTTCCGCTCACCGTGCCGCCGCCGGTCGACGGCCCGGTCTGGCTGTCGTAGGTCAGGTAATCGATGCCGCTGACCTGGCTGCCGTTCAAGCGGATGTTGCTGGCGACGGACTGGTACTGGATCTGCACGTTGCCGGTCTGCAAGGCATCGGCCAGGGTCACGGTGCCGTCGTACTTGGCCTGGATCGGGCAGATCGGAATGCAGTTGGTGTTGCCCGCGCATTGCCGGCGCTTGCCGGGACGCGAGTTGCGGCCCTGCGGGGTCGGGGTGACGAACAACGGGATGTTGTCGATCTTCAACGAGGTGACGTTCTGCTGATACAGCATGTCGTTCATCGACTCGACGATGCCCGGCATCGGGAAATCGTAGTTCGGCCCGTACACGCCGTTGGGTTCGACGTTGAAGGTCTTGTACAGATCCACCATCGGCTGCTTGTCCGAGGACACGCCGATCACTCCGGTCGCGGCGTGGTAGTACGGCAGCAGGTTCTGATAGAACTGCACGCCGCCGGGCCAGTCCACGCCCTGGCCGTACTTGGTCTTGAGCTGGAAATCGTTGGGCAGGTGATTGAGCGAGGTGCCCAGCCAATGCCAGGTGGTGCCGCCGGCGACGCGCTCGTAAGAACTGCCGAAGGCGAACACCATGTTCGGATCGTCGGGCTTGGTCGCGGTCTGCGGCGGGTACACGAAGTAGCACTGCGACGGGTTCTGCCAGGCGTTGATCTGCAGCACCGTGTAGCGCGGGGTGTTGAGCGTGGCCGGGTCGGGTTGGCCGAGCGGGTTGTTGGCGCTGCCGGGGCCTTGCAAGGTCGGCGGGTACGGCGACTCGGGCGTCTTCGCGTTGGCGGTGAAGAACGTCTGCATATAGGCTTCGCGGCTCTTCGGCACCGGCGGGCCGCCTTCCAGGATCAGCACCTGCTTGCCGGCCAGGCCGAGCTTGTAGGCGATGATCGAACCGGAAATGCCCGAGCCCACGATCACTACGTCGAAACCGCCGGGAGGCGTGGTGATGCTCATGCCGGATTCTCCAGATAAGCCTGCAGCGGCGGCGGCGTGGTCGACCAATAGCCGTAGGTGTAGTTGGAGCTGCCCATCGGATGGGACTGCATCACCCGCCACACCAGGCCGTGGGTGTAGCTGTCGGCGGAAATCACGTCGCTGAAGGTCTGCCCGTGCGAGGGCGAGTTGTCGTACTGCACCGTCGGCCAGGCGCCGGCGTACCACAGGAACAACAACTGCCGCATCGCCAGGATCTGCGCAGGGCTGGTGCCGTTGCCCGCGAGCATCTGGCCGACGATGGTTTCCTCGCTGCCGGGCTTGGCGCCGCCGGCTTCCCACAACTTGCCGTACTGCTCCAGGATCTGCTCGGCCATGCCGCTGGGCAGACTGGTGTCGAAGGTTTGCAGGTACACCGACTTGATATCCACCGGATCCAGATCCGGCGCGATCGCCTCGCTGGTGAAGCCGGTCAAGCCCACGCTCATGCTGATGAAAAAAGCCATTTGATCGAACACCATGTCGCTTCCCCTTATTGCGCGCGCTGCAGCAGGTAAGTGAAATCCGAGGCGAACCCGTTGGTCATGGTCGCGTTGTTGTGGCAGGCCATGCAGCTCGAGGAGGCCTGCGGCACCTTGCCCTGGATGTAGGTTTCCAAGGTGGTGTTGGCGAGGAAACTCGGCGCCGGATTGCCGGTGGGATCGGTCGGATTGGTCGCGTTGGTCGGCCATTGCGTGCTGATCAACTGATAGTTGGCCCACACCGTACCCGGGTAGTTCTTCAGCAGCGCCGCCTGGAAGCTCGCGTTGAGCTTCTTGGTCGAATCGGTCAGCGCGATCTCGCGCATGATCTGCGACGGCGGGGTGTTGGTCGCGTTCGGATTCCACGGCCGCGGCGGCGGCTCGTTGACTTTGCAGGTGGTGCAGCTCTTGTTGTAGAAGTTGTAGTGCGCCTTGTCGATCGGCTCGCCCTGGGTCGGCACGTTGTCGACTTGCTCGAAGGTCGACCACACCCACTGCGGTTCGCCCTGGGTCTTGTGCGCGATGTGCAGGCCGACCAGACCCACGGTCTGCAACTTGCACGAGGCCTTGACGCCTTGGTGTTCGTCGGGATTGGTGTAGACCAGCGCCTGCGCGGTGTGGAAACGGCTGGCGTTGTCGTTGGCGCCCATCACCTTCCACGCCGACTTGACCATGATCGCGCCGACCTTCGGCGAGCCCTTGGGCAGGGCGAAATTCGCCGCCTTGCCGAACGCCTG
The DNA here is from genome assembly GCF_036961695.1 of Pseudomonas sp. CGJS7. NCBI lineage: Bacteria > Pseudomonadati > Pseudomonadota > Gammaproteobacteria > Pseudomonadales > Pseudomonadaceae > Pseudomonas > Pseudomonas sp. CGJS7. Next base: position 23,457 of record NZ_JBAMDI010000141.1, read on the forward strand.
CTGGCCGGCCTTGCTGTACAGGGTGTTGGTGGTGATGTTGTCGAACATGTCCTGGTTGACCAGGATCGCGAAGCGCACGTACTGGCCGTTCTGGTCGATCAACGGGCCGGTCTCGAACGGCTCGCCGCTTTCGTCGAGCACGTTCGGGGTCTTGCCGACCTGGGTCAGGCGCAAGGTCGCATCGCCCAGGCCGTTGCACACCGCCGGCGGCGGCGTGTCCTGGCCCCAGGGCGGCGGCGTCTTGCCGCCGGGCAGGAAGATCTCGCGGCTTTCCTTCCAGTTCTCCCACACCGTCGGCACGTTCGGGCCGATGGTCGCGCCCTGCTTGGGATTGCCGTTGGCGTCGGCCGGCCAGTTCACCGCGACGAAGGACTGCCACGAGAACATATCGAAATCGTCCTGCAGATCCTGCAGGTTCGGATTGCTCTGCGGCACGCTGATCTCGTGCGGAATGTTCGGGCTCAGCGCCGGCGGCGGCGGCGTGTTGCCGCCCCAGTCCTGTTGCGGGCGCGCCTGCGCTTGCGTTTCGGGCTTGACGTGGCCGTCGCTGCACGCGGCCAACGCGAGCGTCAACGCGGCCGCCAGCAGCGGCAGCGGTTGCGCCCGCACGAGGGTGTGGAGGGTTTGCGGCATGTCCTGGTCCCCGGCTCCTTGATGGACGAAGCGGAGGCTTCCGCTTCGCGGCGAGGCGACCCGGGACACAGCGGTCGAACGCGTGCGCGCTGCGCATGCGTTGCGACGTCGGCTGGCTGGCGATGATTCCGCGGGCGGCTTCGCGTCGGGGATGCACGCTAGTCGCGAACAACGCGGAAAAGTGCGACGCGAGCGGCAAAAGTTCGTTGCCAGCAGGTTGTCGCGCCGATAACGCCCGCGCTGTCCTGCGCGTCGTCGCGATTGCGTTTTGGATTAGGCGACGATGCGATCCGCGCGCCTGGCGCGGTTAGCGGCGGTAGCGATGCGGTGAGCGAGAGTGAGCGTGCGGCGCGCTACGCTGCGGTGCAGCGCGAACTTGCGCGAAACCGCCGACATCGCGGCGCGACGCGGCAAGCTTCGGCGATCGCCGCAAAAAGAGGCACCGGACCGAAGTCCGGTGCCTTGGGGGTGGCCTGAGGCCGCACGCGCGCGGCCAGGCCCAACCTCGCCCTAGCGAGCAATCACGGCGCCGAGCAGGCCGCGCTGTTCTCGGCCAGCAACTGGTCGTAGCTCTTCACGCCTTGCGGCAACGGTTTGGCTTGCGCCGGCAGCAACGCGCGATAGCTGGCGTCGTACAAGGCCGACAGGAAGCACGCCTGCGACGCGGCGTGGAACTTCAAACGCCCGTTGCCGTAGCTGGCGTCGAAGCCGGCGGCGCCCAGATCGTTGCCGCCGGTACCGGCCACTTTCACCACGGTGTCGTAGGTGGCCTCGGCCAGATCGATGCGGCGCTGTTTCAGCAACGCGGTGCGCGCATCCTTCTGCGCCTGGGTGGCGTTGGCCGGCAGCGCCGCCGGCACGGTGGCGTTGGTCAGCTGACGCTGGTGTTGCAGACCCAGCAGCGCCAACGCGCCCACGTGCGGCGTGGCCGAGGAGGTGCCGTTGAACTCGTTGTCGCCGTAGGACACCGTATCGACGTTGGCGAAATTGGCCACGTCGGGCTTGGCGTTGCCCGCCGCCTGTCCGGCCGGACGCGCGCCGCCGGCGGCCAGCACCGGGCCGCGCGAGCTGTAGGCTTCCAGATTGGAGGTCGCCGCATCCAGCGCCGCCACGGTGATCACGCTGGCCGAATCGGCCGGCGAGGACAACGAGCGATCCGGCACCGAGTACTGCGGCCGGTGCGGACGCGCGAACAGACGCAGGAAGTTGGCGGCGTTGGCGGTCTTGCGCACGATCCGCACGCCGAAGATACCGCCGCCGGTGTAGCGGCTGCCGCCGATGGTGCCCGCGCCGGACAGCACGTTGTCGCAACGCGTGGTCTTGGTCGCGGCCGGCGGCGCGTAAGCGATGCTCTCGTACGGCTTCTGCCCGTTGCCGCCGTTTTGCGCGTTGTCCGATTGCTGAGCGACTACCCAACCGGCCGGCACCACTTCGTTGCGCAAGCGGCCGGTGATCGGGTCGCGCACGCGCTTGACGCTCTGATCGGCCCAGCGCACCAACTCGAGCCGGTAATCGGTGGCGGTGTTGCGCTGGGCGGTGGTCCAATCGTTCCAGGTCGTGCGCACGTTGAAGGCGAGTTGATCGGCGATGTCGGCATCGGCTACGCCGACCGGCACGCAATCGCCCCAGTTGCTGCCGTAGCGAAGGATGTTGACGTCGTCCAGGATCGCCGCGCCGTTGGCGTTTACGTTGCCGGCGACGAAATCCTGCGCGACCGCGTTGCCGGCGCCGGCGGTGCTGTCGGCGTCCCAATAGGATTGGGCTTCATTGCCCGCGGACTTGATCAGCAACACGCCGTTGGCCTTGGCCGCGCTGATGGCGTCGTACAGTCCCTTGATGTCGCTGCCGGTGCCGCTGCCGTCGCCGGAGGATTGCCCGCCCAGACCCAGCGAGAAGCTGATCACTTGCGCGCGCGGCTCGCCCTGGACTTCGTTGCGGCTGTTGAGGTTGGCCGCGTTCTGGATCGCGCTGACCCAGTCGCTGGTCCGCCTCATGTCGTAGAGCCGGAAGTTCGCATTCGGGGCGATGTCGTAAACGATCTCGGTCACCGCATTGCCGTGACTGCCCTGGCCGGCGCCGAACGCATTGCCGTCGCCGCTGGCGGTCTGCACCAGCTTGTTGGGGTTCTGCGCAGTGTTGCGGGGCCACTCGTCGGCCGCCTGCAAGCCGGCGATGGCGTTGGAACCGAACTGATCGATGATCGCGACGGTCATGCCGTCGCCGCGCAGTTCGCGGCGCAGATCGGCGGCCAGACCGGCGTAGTTGCCCAGCCCGCGCAGCGTGTCCACGCCGCTGGCGGCCAAACCGTCGCTGGTGACGTCCAGATCCGGCAGCGCCATCAGACCGATCTGGCCGACGCTGTCGAGCGCGGCCACCCATTCCAGACGCGCCAACGGCACCAGCGCTTCCAGGTTCGGCGAACCGGCGACGCTGGTGGCTTGCAACCCGGCGGCGCGCAGGGTGTCGCGCACACGGGTGGTCGCGCGCTCCAGCAAACCCGCGTCGGCGATCTGCGCATACGGCAGGGCCAGGCGGATGTTGAGTTTGATGTTCTCGCCGTCGCGGTACGCCGCCGGCAAACCGACCCGATTCAAGGCCGCGATCTGGGTCGCGGCGGTGCTGGCGCTGTAGGCGGCGGCGCGCGCCGGCGGGCCGTTGCTCACGCCGGCCGCGGCGGGCGCGGCGTTCTGGCCGAACCATTGCAGGGCCTGCAGCAACTGGCC
>NZ_JBAMDI010000142.1:0-26798 GCF_036961695.1 Pseudomonas sp. CGJS7
CGACACCGCAACCACGACGCAACCGCGCAAGCGGCCTCAGTACAAATCCGCCGGATCCACATCCAGCGACCAGCGCACCTTGCGCGCTTCCGGCGCGGCATAGATCGCCGGCAGCGCCGCGTCCAGCGCCGCATGCAGCTCGCGCCGCTCCGGCGCCGACAGGATCAACTGCGCGCGCAGGTAACCGGCGCGGCGCGGCATCGGCGCCGGCACCGGGCCGTTGACTTCCAGCGTCGCGCGCGCTTCGCCGGCCTGGCGCGCGCGTTGCGCGGCGGCGTCCTGGAATTCGCGCCGGGCCAAGGCCAGAAACGCATTGGCCGCTTCGATCTGCTGCGCTTCGGCGCGGATCAAGGCCATGTGCGCATACGGCGGAAACCCGGCGGCTTCGCGCTGGGCCAGTTCGACTTCGGCGAACGAGGCGTAACCGCCCGACAGCAAGGTGTGCAGCAGTTCGTGGTCGGGATGATGGGTTTGCAACACCACCTCGCCGGGCTTGTCGGCGCGGCCGGCGCGGCCGGCGACCTGGATCAGCAGCTGCGCGAGTTTTTCGCGCGCGCGGAAGTCGGCGCTGAACAAGCCTTCGTCGATGCCGACCACCGCGACCAGGGTCAGGTTGGGCAAGTCGTGGCCCTTGGCGAGCATCTGCGTGCCGACCAACACGCCCGGCGCGGTGCCGAACTGTTTCAGCGCGGTTTCCAGCGCGTCGCGTTTCTGGGTGCTGCCGCGGTCGATGCGCAGCACCGGGAAATCTGGGAAGCGCGCGGCCAGCGATTCCTCGATCCGCTCGGTGCCGGCGCCCTGCGATTGCAAGGCCAGGCCGCCGCAGTCCGGGCAGGCGTCGGGCGCCGGCCGGCGGGTGCCGCAGTGGTGGCATTGCAGGCGCCGGCCGCCGCCGTGCACGGTCATCGGCGTGCCCTTGAGCGGCGTGCTGCAACGCGGGCAGTGCGCGGTCCAGCCGCAGTCGTGGCACAGCAGCACCGGGGCGTAGCCGCGCCGGTTCTTGAACACCAGCACTTGCCCGCCGGCGCGCAGTTCGGCGTGGATGCGTTCGATCAGTTCCGGCGACAGCCCGGCCTGCAGCGGCCGCTTGCGCACGTCCAGCACCCGCACCCGCGGCGGCTGCGCCTGACCGGCGCGGCGCTTGAGCAACAGATGGCCGTAGCGGCCGGCCTGGGCGTTGCGCAGCGATTCCAGCGACGGCGTGGCGCTGCCCAGCAGCACCGGCACGTCCAGGGCCTTGGCCCGGACCAGGGCGAAGTCGCGGGCGTGGTAGCGGATGCCGTCGAGCTGTTTGAAGCTGGCGTCGTGTTCTTCGTCGATGACGATCAGGCCCGGCTCGCGCAGCGGCAGGAACACCGCCGAGCGGGTGCCGACCGCGACCCGCGCTTCGCCGCGGGCGAACGCGGCCCAGGTGCGCGCGCGTTCGCCGTCGCTCAGGCCCGAGTGCAGCGCGTGCACCGGCACGCCCAGGCGGGCGCGGAAGCGCGCCAGGGTCTGCGGGGTCAGGCCGATTTCGGGCACCAGCACCAGCGCCTGCTTGCCGCGCGCCAGGCAGTCGGCGATGGCGTGCAGGTAGACCTCGGTCTTGCCGCTGCCGGTGACGCCGTCGAGCAGGAAACCGGTGAAGCCTTGCGCGGCCAGCAGCGCATCGACCGCGCCCTGTTGTTCGTCGTTGAGCGCCGGGCCGGGACGCGGCGCCGGGGCGTGGTGGACCGCCGGGACCGCGACGCGTTCGGCCTGATCGCGTTTGGCCAGGGTGCGGGCGGCGGCGCGCCAGTCTTCCAGCAGGTCGTCGAGGCGGTCTTCCTCGAGCGTGCCGTGTTCGTGCAGCAGGTCGGCCAGCCGGCGCGGCTTGCCGGCGCGCAGGCCTTCGCGCGCGGTCGCGCCGGCCTCGCTCAGCCGCCAGGCCCAGGCGTGGGTGTCGGGCAGCGGTTCGCCGTGGCGCAGCGGGCCGGGCAGGGCGGTCGCCAGCACTTCGCCGAGCGGGGCGTGGGTGTAGCGGGCCAGCCAGCGCAGCGAAGCCAGCAGTTCGCCGTCGAGCAGCGGGTTCGGGTCGAGCCGGGCCAGCGCGGTCTTGAGCGCGGCCGGGTCGGTGTCGTATTCGGGCGGACCGACTTCGGCCACCACCCCGACCAACTCGCGCCGGCCGAACGGCACCCGCACCCGCGTGCCGACCGGATCGGCCGCGGCGAGCTCGGCGGCTTCGGCCGGCGGCAGGTAGTCGAACAAACGCGGCAGGGGCAGCGGCAAGGCGACCCGCCAAACGGTCTGCGGCGGGGGGAAAAGGGCGTCGGGCATGGCCTCAGTCTAGCGAGCGGGGCGGATCGACCGCACCGGGGGCAGTTGCGGGCCATTTATTCCGTTTATCTGACGAAAGTCACGCAACTAACGGGACGGGAAGGGAAAATTTCCTTATCCACACGGGCTGTGGATAAATCTGTGCATGGCGGGTCGGCAGTGCTGCGCGAGGGCGTTGAAATAAGCCCTCGGGTTAGGTTGGTGAAAAAATCGCCAATCGGCCGAATCCCTTGCGTATCAAGGCTTTGGTCGTGAAACCTGGCTGTAATGAAGGCTGTGGAGCCAACAAACTGAGGCCGGATGACGGTTCCGTTACTGCTGTGCACAACCGGATTTGGCCGCAAGCCGCGTCCTGCTTCGCGCTGACGCGCATCGGCGGTTTGTCAAGCGGTTTTGCAGGCCGCGCGCATCGCTATGATGCGCCGTATGGTGAAGTCGTTCCGATGAGTTCCACGCCCCCTTCTGGCCCGCCCGGCGCGGGCGCTTCCAACCCCCGATCGAACGCCCCGGCGGCCTTGTCGGCGTTCCTGCGCGGGGTCGAACGACGCGGCGCGGTGCTGGCCGAATTGCAGGCCGGCGATGCCGCCGCCGGCGACGCCGCGCTGGCTTCGGCGATGGCCGGCTTCCGTGCGCTGACCGCCGATGCCGCGCTCAGCGAGTGGCCGACCCGGTTCTGGTCGCTGTTGCTGACCCAGCCGGGTTTGCGCCAGCGCACCCCGGTGGCGATCGCGGTGGAGGTCACCGACCGGCTGGCCGAGCTCGGCAGCGGCCCGCGCGCGGCCTTGCTGCTGCGTCTGGCCGCCGGCCTGGGCGAGAACGAAGCCGCGGCCGTGCTCGGAGTGGCGCCGGCGACCTACCGGCTGGCCTTGCAACGGGCGTTGCCGCGGCATGCCGACGGCCGCGCCGACCCGCAGGCCTGGCAGCAATTGCGCGAACAGGTCCATCGCCGGATCAAGACCCTGCCGCCGGAGCGCTTGCAGCGTCTGGCCCAGGCGCGCGAAGCCGCATTGCTGGGCGTGGCGACCACCGCCAGCGCCGCCAAGGCCGGCGCCGCGCGCGTGGCCGGCCCGGCGCGCCCGCGCTGGCTGATGCCGCTGTTGTGGGGCCTGCTGGTGCTGTGCGCGCTGGCGTTCGCGGCGACGTTCTGGCCGTCCGGCGGCGGCATGGTCGGTCGTTGGTTGAACGGCCCCGACGGCGTGACCGTCAGCGCCCTGCCCGAAGCGGCGGCGCCGGCCGAACGCTACAGCCGCGAGTCGGGCCTGATCGCCCATCGCGATTTCGAACTGCTGGCCGACCCGGCCGGCGAGGCGGCCGCGGCCGATCTGGCGTTCCGCGCCTGGCTGGCCGCGCGCGACGCCGGCACGATCCCGGCCGAAGCGCCGGCGGTGCCGGTGGAGACCGCCCCGGCCGCCGCCGCCCCGCCCACGGGCCAAGGCCTGGAAACCGACACCCAGGAGGGCGAGTGATGCGCCGTCTGCACACCGCCGCATGCGCCGTCGCGCTCGGCCTGGCCGCGCTGACCCCGGCGCAGGCGTTGCCGCCGGACTTGAGCGAAACGCTCGAGCGCCTGCCGCCCGCCGCCCAGACCCGGCTCAAGGCCAACAATCAGCGCTGGGACGGCTGGAACGAGGAGCAGCGCCGCGATTTCGGCCAACGCGCCGCGCAATGGGGCGAGCTCAGCGCCGGCCAACGCGGCGAACGCCGCGAGCGCTACCAGGCCTGGCAAGCGCTGAGCGCGGAGGAACGCGCGCAAGTGCAAGCCGCCGCGGCGCGTTACGCCGCGCTGCCGGTCGAACAACAACAGGCCTTGCGCGCGCAGTTCGACGCGATCGACCGCAGCCAGCAACGCGGCTGGTTGCTAGGCCCCGCGCTCGGCGCCGATTACCCGGCGCTGCAACCGCTGCTGGCGCAATTGCCGGAGCAGCAACACGCGGCGATGTTGGCCGCCTTGCGCGGGCTGACGCCGGCCCAGCGCAAGGACCTGGCGGTGCTGGTGCAACGCACCCAGCCGCAGGATCGCGACCGCTTGCGGGTGGGGCTGCTCGGCGCGGCGCCGGAGCAGCGCGGCGCGTGGTTGCAGGACGCGCTGTCGCATTGAGCGCGGCGCTGTGATCGCGGTGGCGGATGTACACAATGCCGCCGCCGCGCTCGCCATGGCCTGCTAGATTCCGCGCAGTCTTCCACCGGTGCGCGCAGATGATCGTCGAATACATCCGTTACGCGTTGGCGCCGGAGACGGCGGCGGCGTTCGAAAGCGACTATGCGCGCGCGGCGAAGGCGCTGGATCGCTCGCCGCATTGCCTGAGCTACGAGCTGTCGCGCTGCGTCGACGAACCGCTGCGTTATCTGCTGCGGATCGAATGGGACAGCGCCGAGGGCCATCTGCAAGGCTTCCGCCGCGGCCCGGAATTTCCCGAGTTTCTGGCCGCGATCCGCGGTTACATCGGCGCGATCGAAGAGATGCGCCACTACGCGACGACCGCGGTCGCCGCGCGCAAGCCGGACGCTTAGCGCTCCAGCTCGCGCAGCACCCGGCGCGAGGCGTTGAAGCGCCCGCCGAAACGGGCGATGCCGTCGGCGCGCAGGCGCGGCGCGTGATCGCGCAGGTAGTCGTCGAAGGCGGCGCGATCGCGCAAGCGGTAGCGCACGCACAAGGCCACCCGGCCGGCGGCGGGCGCCGGCTCGTCGATCTGCTGCAGGCTGGCGTCGATGAAGCCCGGCAATGCGCAAATCTCGGCGATGTGCGCACGCAGCCAGTCCAGATACTCGCCGGCGATGGCCGCGTCCAGGTCCAGGTCGACCTCGTAGATCAAGCCGGCGCCGCTCACATCCGCACCACCGCGGCGATGCCCAGGAACACCGCGGCCACCGACATCAGAATGAAATACAGCGAACCGACCACGCTGTAGCGCAGCAGGGTCAGCGGCCAGCCGTTGCCGTACACGCGCTTTTGCATGATCAGCAGATAGATCGGCATCCACGCCCACAACAGGCCGATGCCGATGCCGCTGATCCAGCCGAACGCGCTCCAGTGCGGAGCGATGGCGGCACTGAGCAGCATCAGCACGAAGATCGCCAGGATCGACAGGCACAGGTAAACGTGGCTGTACAGCGCGATCGCCAGATGCTCCAGATAGCCGCGGCCCGAGCCCAGATAGGCCAGTTTCAGCAGCAGCGCGAACAACGGCACCATCAGGAACAGCGCGCTCGGAATCGCGCTGAGCAGGGCGCTGACGTAGCGCCAGGGCTCCTTGGACAGGCGCTGGAAGTTGGCTTCGCCGCGGCCGACCTGTCGGTTGAGCCAGTCGTTGGCGAATTGCGGCCACCAGGTCACGGTCAGCGGATTGGTCTTGGCGTTCCACGGTTTGCCGTTGAACGACAGCGGGTCGCCGACGTCGTCGCAGTCGGTCACGCCGTAGCGATCGGCGTCGGCCTTGCGCACGGCCGGACCTTCGCTGGCCTTGGCGTGCTCGCTTTGCAGCTGCGCGGCGCGGCAGCCGGCTTCGGCGTTGACCAGGCGGATGCGGTTGCCTTGATCGATCGCCGCGCTGGAACCCTTGGGCAGTTTGGCCAGCTCTTCCCGCAGCGGCGCCAACTTGAGGTCGCGCAGGGTTTCCACCTCGCCCAGGTTCTTGGCCTCCAGCACCGAACCGGGTTCGGGCTCGGCCGCGTCGTGCTGGCCTTGCGCTTTCTGCGAGGCGACCTGGGCGCCGTCGAGTTTTTGTTCCAGCCGCAGCGCCTCGATGCGCTTGTCGGCCTGGCGGTTCACCGCCTGGATCGATTTGTCGATGGCGTCGCGCGCCTGCGCCGGCACTTGCTTGGCGGCGGCCTGCAATCCGGAGACCGTGCGCGCGCGCAGTTCCTCGACCTCGGCGACCGTGCGCGCCTGCTTGATCTGCTTTTTGGTGTTGCCCAATTGCACCGTGCTCTGCTGCACGCTGTCGATATCGAAGAACGCGTTGTTTTCGTCGACGTGGATGGCGAACTGGGCGACGAAGAAGGTCAGCACCGAAACGATCACGAACAAGCGCAGCGGCGCGACATAGCGCACGCGCTGGCCGGCGATGTAGTTCTTGGCGGTCAGCCCCGGCGACAGCAGATCGCGCAAAGTGCGGAAGATCCGCCCGTCCAGGTGCCAGAACGATTCGAACACCTCCTCCAGCGCGTGGCCGACATGGCGGATCGGGTTGATCACCGATTGGCCGCAGGCGTGGCAGTAATGGCCGTGCAGCTCGGCCCGGCAGTTTTCGCAATGGGTCAGGCCGTGCTGGCTGCCGGCGGCATGACCGTCGGCCTGGCTGGCGCCTGAAGAAGAAGGTTCGCTCATCGTGGTTCGAGTAAGAGGCTCCCCGGCCTTCACTTTCGAGCGGGTAAGATAGCCGTCCGCCGCGACCCGGCGCCAGCGCCCTAGACCGGATGCGCGGCCGCAGTCGTGCCGTTGGTCCTGCTCATGTCCGCGTCATCCTCCCCTGTGTCCCGCGCCGGTCTGGCCGCGGAGATCCGTACTACCCTCGTTTTGGCAGCGCCCTTGGTCGCCGGCCACGTGTCCACCGGCCTGATCGGCTTCGTCGACAACACCCTGGCCGGCCACCACAGCACTACCACGCTGGCTTCGGTGACCATCGGCACCGCCTTGTGGTGGCTGCCGATGATGGTGCCGATCGGAACCTTGTTGTCGGTGCCGCCGTCGGTGTCGCAGCTCGAAGGCGCCGGACGCCGCGGCGAAATCGGCGCGTTGTTCCGTCAGGCGCTGTGGATGGCGGCGCTGCTGAGCGTGTTTTTGTTTGCGTTTCTGACCTTGATTCCGTACACGCTGGGCGCGATGGGCATCGCCCCGGAGATCATTCCCGGCGCGCGCGAATTCCTCCACGGCATCCGTTGGGGCGTGCCGGCGCTGACGTTGTTCTTCTGCATGCGTTATCTCGCCGAGGGCCTGCACTGGACCTTGCCGACCATGCTGCTGAGCGCCGGCGGTTTGCTGGTGTTGTTGCCGCTGGGTTACGTGCTGACCTTCGGCAAGTTCGGTTTGCCGGAAATGGGCGCCGGCGGCCTGGGCATCGCCTCGGCGGCGATGCTGTGGGTGCAGGCGATCGGCTTTTTCCTGGTGTTGCGCAGCGCCAGGCGCTTCGCCGATCTGCGCTTGTTCGAGCGTTTCGACAAACCGCATTGGCCGACCATCCGCGGCTTGCTCGCCACCGGTTTGCCGATCGGGGTGACGGTGTTGATGGAGGGCAGCTTGTTCATCGTCACCGCGTTGCTGATCGGGCGCCTGGGCGAGGTGCCGGCCTCGGCGCATCAGATCGCGATCAACCTGTCGGCGCTGTGCTTCATGGTGCCGATGGCGCTGGCCGAGGCGACCACGGTGCGGGTCGGCCACGCCCTGGGCCGCGGCGATTACGCGGGCGTGCGCCGCGCCGGCATGGCCGGTTACGCGATCGTGATCGGCACCCAGCTGATGTCGGGCCTGTTGCTGCTGACCGCGGCCGATCTGCTGGTGAGTTTCTACACCGCCGACGTGGCGGTCGCGACCCTGGCCGCGTCGCTGCTGTTGTACGCGGCGATGTTCCAGTTCCCCGACGGCATTCAGGTGCTGTCGGCCGGCGCGCTGCGCGGGCTCAAGGACACCCGGGTGCCGATGGTGCTGGCCGCGCTGGCCTATTGGGGCGTGGGCATGCCGGTCGGCGCCGGGCTCGGCCTGGGCCTGGGCTGGGGCCCGAAGGGCATGTGGATCGGCCTGATCGCCGGTCTGACCGTGGCCGCGGTGCTGCTGTGCAGCCGTTTCATCCGCTCCAGCCGGCCCGACCGGCTGGCCGCGCGGATGGCCACCGAGGCGCCGCACGAGGTCGATCCGCACGAGACCGGGTGCACTTGAGGCGCCCCAAGCGCAGGGCGGCGTTTGTGATTCGCGAAAAAAACCGGCCCCCTTGCCTTTACCGATCCCCAATCCCGGTCTCACCTCCACGCTTCACAGTTACGAATGGCGGGTGAAACCGCGCCCCGCGCCGGGTTAGTCTGGGCGTGCATACATGGAGCTTGCACCAATGAACGATACCTCCGCGCGTCGCGGGCCGATGGCCCGGTTTTTCGTCGGCGCCTGGGACGCGATGAACTTCACCCGCCGGTTGGCCTTCAACCTGCTGTTCTTCGGCTTCCTGTTGTTTTTCCTGATCGCGCTGTTCTTCGGCGGCGGGGTCAAGCCGTTGCAGGAGCGCACCACCCTGGTGATCGCGCCGGAAGGCAATCTGGTCGAGCAGTACAGCAGCGATCCGGCCTCGCGCGCGCTCAACCGCGCGCTCGGCGACAAGACCCCGGAAGTGCAGCTGCGCGATGTGGTCCGCGCGCTGGACGCGGCCAAGGACGACAAGCGCATCGAGCGGGTCGTGCTGCGCCTGGACAAGCTGCAATCGGCGGGCATGGCTTCGCTGCGCGAAGTCTCCGCGGCGGTCGCGCGGGTGCGCGCGAGCAAGAAGGAAGTCATCGCCTTCGCCGAAACCATGGACCAGAAGCAGTACCTGATCGCCGCCCAGGCCAATGAGGTCTATCTGGACCCGATGGGCGCGATGATGCTCGAGGGCCTGGGCCGTTACCGCCAGTACTACCGCGAAGGCCTGCAGGACAAGCTCGGCGTGGACATCCACCTGTTCCGCGTCGGCGAGTTCAAGTCCGCCGCCGAGCCGTACATCCTCGACGCGGCTTCGGAAGAATCCAAGACCGCCGATCTGTTCTGGATGAACGATCTGTGGACGCGTTATCTCGACGACGTAGCCAAGGCGCGCAAGCTCAAGGCCGCCGACCTGGCCGCCTCGATCGAGGAACTGCCGGCGCGTCTGGACGCGGTCAAGGGCGACGTGGGCAAGTACGCGCTCGGCCTGAAACTGGTCGACGGGCTCAAGACCCGCGAGGAAGTCGACGAGCTGCTGACCAAGCGCGGCGTCGCCGACGAAGACGCCGACGGCGGTTTCCGCCAGATCGGCATGGACGCTTATGTCGCCGGCATCGACCGTCTGGTCAATCCGGCCGATCAGCGCCCGCAGGTCGCCATCGTGGTGGCCGAGGGCGAGATCAGCGGCGGCGAGCAGCCGCCCGGTTCGATCGGCGGCGTGTCGACCGCGGCGCTGCTGCGCGCGGCGCGCGACGATGAGAACGTGAAGGCGCTGGTGCTGCGGGTGGATTCGCCCGGCGGCGAAGTGTTCGCTTCCGAACAGATCCGCCGCGAGGTGGTCGCGCTGAAGGCCGCCGGCAAGCCGGTGGTGGTGTCGATGGGCGATCTGGCCGCTTCGGGCGGTTACTGGATCTCGATGAACGCCGACAAGATCTACGCCGATCCCTCGACCATCACCGGTTCGATCGGCATCTTCGGCATGATCCCGACCGTGCCGCGCGCGCTGGAGAAGATCGGCGTGCACACCGACGGCGTGGGCACCACCCGTTTCGCCGGTTCCTTCGACATCACCCGTCCGCTGGCGCCGGAAGTCGGCCAGGTGATCCAGACCATCATCAACAAGGGCTACGCCGACTTCACCGGTCGCGTCGCCGCCGCGCGCAAGAAGCCGGTGGCCGATGTCGACGCGGTCGCGCGCGGCCGGGTGTGGAGCGGCGCGCAGGCCAAGGAACGCGGTCTGGTCGACGATCTGGGCAGCCTGCAGAACGCGATCGACGACGTCGCCGTGCGGGCCAAGCTCGGCAAGGCCGAGGACTACCGCGTGCGCTACATCGAGAAGATGCCGACCCCGTTCGAGCGCTTCTTCGCCAGCTTCGCGTCCAGCGGCACCGCCAGCGCGTTGCTGGGCCGTTCGGATCTGGCCCGCGGTTTGCTGGTCAAGGCGCTGCCGCAGACTGCATCGGACCTGCGCTTCGTCGAGAACGCGATCAAGCCCACCAGCGGCGTGCCGGTGAAGGCGTTGGCTTACTGCTTCTGCGAGCTGTAAGCGCGCAGCAGCGCAGCTTCAAACCGATACGACGAACGGGCCGCCTCGCGCGGCCCGTTCGCGTTTAGATCCCTGGTTGGCTGCGCGTGCTTTCAGCTCCCTCTCCCGCTCGCGGCGCCCGAAGGGTGTGCAAGGCTGAGCGGGTTGGGGTGAGGGCGCACGGGCTGTACATACTTACGCGGGGCTCAGCCCCCAGCCGCATCGATCGCATCCCGAGTCTGCTGCGCCCCCTGATCGACCGTATCCTGCGCCGACTTCGCCTTCTCCAACGGCTGCTGGATCGCATCGCGCATCTGCGTGGCCTGCGGTTCCACCGGCCGCTCCTTCTCCGGCGGCTGCGGCTTGGAGCAGGCAGCCAGCGCGCAGCTCAGCGCGGCGCAGGCGAGGAGGGTGGATACGAACCGGTAACGGGTCATCGCGGCATCCTCGGGACGGTCTGGCCGTTATGCTACGCCGGTCGCGCGCCTCGCGCGTCGAACCACGGCACGGTCACAGCACACGGAGAACCCCATGGACCCCAAGCGTTGGCGATTGGACGGACAGCTGGCGCTGGTCACCGGCGGCAGCGCCGGCATCGGCCGGGCGATCGCGCGCGAACTGCTGGGCTTCGGCGCCGACGTGCTGCTGGCCGCGCGCGATGCGACCGCGCTGGAATCGGCGCGGGCCGAACTGCTCGAAGACTTCCCCGAGCGCGAAGTGCAAGGCTTCGTCGCCGATGTCGCCGACGATGAGCAACGCCGCGAACTGCTGGACTGGGTCGAGGACTTCGGCGAAGGCCTGCACATCCTGGTCAACAACGCCGGCGGCAACCTCAGCAAGCCGACCACCGACTACACCGAGGACGAATGGCGGCAGATCTTCGAGATCAACCTGTTCTCGGCCTTCGAACTCTCGCGCTACGCCTACGCCTTGCTGACCCGTCACGCGGCTTCGAGCATCGTCAACGTCGGCAGCGTGTCGGGCAATCTGCACGTGCGCACCGGCTCGCCCTACGGCATGAGCAAGGCGGCGATGCATCAGATGACCCGCAACCTGGCGGTGGAATGGGCCGAAGACGGCATCCGCGTCAACGCGGTGGCGCCGTGGTACATCCGCACCCGCCGCACCTCCGACAAACTGGCCGATCCGGACTATCTGGACGAAGTGCTGCTGCGCACGCCGGCCGGGCGCATCGGCGAGCCGGAGGAAGTCGCCGCCGCGGTAGCGTTCCTGTGTTTGCCGGCGGCCGGTTACATCACCGGCGAATGCATCGCGGTGGACGGCGGGTTCCAGCGTTACGGGTTCTGAGCGGCCGGCGCGGCGCGGAAATCCTGGATCGCGATGCCGTAGCGCGAACGCGTCGCGGTGAGTTCGATCCGCTTGCTCGCCGCCAGTTGCTCGTACAGCGACAGATCGCGCACGCACAGACGCACCCCGTGCAAAGGCGTATCGCCCTGAATCCAGGCGCGGTGCTTGCAGTTGCGGCTCCAGCCGAAGTAACTCGGGTCGACCGATTCGACCGTGGTCAATGGCTGGGGATCGGACATCCGGTGCAGCTTGATCGGCACCACGCCCATCAGCGCGTACAAGCAGAACGCGACCAACATGGTCAGCAGCAGATTCAAGCCTTCGCGCATGTGCGGCGGCGCGATGCGCGGCTGCCAGCGGCGCAGCGCGGCGAAACAGCCCAGGGTCAAGACCGCGAGCGATGCGTAGCAAACCCATTGAATCCAGGCGGCATCGCGCGCGTACTGAAAGGTTTCGGCGTATTCGGTCGACCAGATGATGCCCGCGCACAAACCGGCCCAGGCCAGGATCAACTCGATCCAGTACACCCGGTGGGCGCGGCGGATTTCGGCGGGAGTGGCAGGCGACATTGCACGCTGACCGCGGCGGCGATCAGCGGACTATGCCTTTCGATGACGGGCCCGGCAAACGGTTCGGCGGGCACTGTCGCTCAGCCGCCGAGCGCGCCGGCCTGCTTGCCGCAGGTGCTCTCCACCACGATCCGCTGAATCCGCGCGACCTCCGCGGCCGAAGCGTCGCGGCTGTCGGCGCGGCCGAACTGCAGCGCCGATTGCGCTTCGCGCAGGCGTTGCTTCCAGTTCTCGCACAGGTGTTCATCGGCGATGCGCTGGCATTGGTCGGTGGTCATCTGGCAGGCCACGCCGGCGCCGCTGCCGACGCTGCCCAGGCCGGTGGTTTGCAGCGGCGCGCAGCGTTGCGGCGGAGTGGCGTCGTCGTTGAGGTAGCGGCTGCCGTCGTAGATCCGGCATTCGAACAACACCGGCGGCGGCAGCCGGTCGGCGTCGGCGATGGCCGGCGCGGCCGGTTTGGGCGCGGGCGTCGGCGCCGGCTTGGGCGCGGTCCGGCTGGGCGGCGTGGCCACCACCGGCAACTGCGAGGACACCGGCGGATGCGGCGGCGGTGCGTTGGCCGGCGCGTACGGCGCGACCGGTTGGGTGATGAAGGTCGGCGGCGCGGACGACACCGGCGCGTCTTCGATCACGCGTTTTTCCTGCTGGCTGCCTTTCGGGCACGGGGTGTTGTTCTGCACCGTCAATTGACCGAGCGGATCGGTGCAGCGATAGATGACGATCTTGCCTTGGGCCTGCGCGCCGGTGGCCGCGAGCAACAGCACAGACAGCAAGCACACGCGCATCAGTAAGCTCCGCAATCGTCGTTCAACTGCGCGTCGATGACGCGCTGTTCCTGGGTGATCTGGGCGCGCTCGCTTTGCAGCGCGCTGTTGTAGCGGCGGTCGCCCTGATAGCGTTGGTCGCGCAAGCGCGAACACACTTCCCGCTGCGGCAATTGCCGGCATTCGTCGCGCACCAGCTGGCTGCCGTAGTACACGCCGTAGCCGTAATCGTAGCCGCCGGCATAGTAACCGCCCGAGCGCGCGGTGGCGGCGTATTGCACGTTGCCGTGGCGGCCGGACACCGCGATGCGCGCGCTGGGATCGCCCAGCCGCGGCGTCGGCGCGCCGATCCGGTTGCCCAGGCTGGTGCCGCGGTCGGGGTAATACGGAATGCCGTAGCCCAGGTCGACGATCGGCATCATCCGCGGATTGCCGTCGCCGTTGCTGCTGGTGTACGTGCTGCCGTCGGGACGCACGCAGTCGTACAGCGGTTGCGGCGTGCGCACCAGCAAGGTGCGCGGTCTGGACTCGACCGCCGGCGCAGGCGGCGGCGCTGCGATCACCGCTGGCGCGGGGCGCGGCGGCGGATCGACCGGGCGGGTCATGGTCACCGTCTGTTGCTGCTGGCCGTGCGCGCACGGCGTGTCGCGCAGGCTCAGTTGGCCGCGCTCGTCGGTGCAGCGGTAGATCAGCACGTCGGCGGCCTGCGCGCTGCCGCTCAGCAGCAGGCCGGCCAGCGCGGCCGGGACCAGGCGATTGCGGCGGGAGCGGGCACGGTTCATGCACGCATCTTGCGCCTGCCCGGCGTTAGGGGAAAGTCGAATCCGGGCAGCGGAGGGATGACGGGTGTCAGCGGCGCCAGACCAGAACCAGCACCCCGCCGCCGACCATCAGCAGCCCCAGCCATTCGCGCGGGCTCGGCCGTTCGCCCAGCAACAGCACCGCGAACAGCGCCGCCAGCACCACGCTGAGCTTGTCCACCGGCACCACCTGCGCCACCTCGCCGAGCTTGAGCGCGCGGTAGTAGCACAGCCACGAGGCGCCGGTGGCCAGGCCCGACAGCACCAGGAACAGCAACGAGCGCGCGGGCAGGGTGCGCGGGTCGACCCATTGCCCGCTCAGCGGCACCAGCAAGGCCAGCACCGCGACGATCACCAAGGTCCGCACCAGGGTGGCGTAGTCGGCGCTCACGCCCTGCACGCCGAGCTTGGCCAGCACCGCGGTCAGGGCGGCGAACACCGCCGACAACAAGGCCCAGACCGCCCAGGCCGGCATTGCGCTCATGACGAAGCTCCGCGGTCGCGTTGCGCCGAGCATAGCGCCGCCGGGCGGCGCGGATGTCGTCTTAGGCGCGCAGGACTTCGCCGGTCGCCGCCACCCGGATCGGAGTCGGCGCGGTCAGGCCGCCGGTCTCGCCGGCGCACACGCCGTCGACCAGGGCGAGCAGGGCGCGGTCGAGCTGACCGCGCTGGAACGCCGGCGGCTGGCCGGTGAGGTTGGCGCTGGTGGAGACGATCGGACCGCCGTGGGCATCGCACAGCGCGCGCGCCTGCGGATGCGCGGTGACCCGCACCGCGACGCTGCGGTGTTGGCCGCTGATCCAGGCCGGCACCGCGGCGGTGGCGGGCACCGCCCAGGTGTTCGGACCGGGCCAGCTGTCGCGCACGGCCTGGCGACGTTCGGGCGCGAGCGCGTCCCAGTCGATCAGTTCATCGAGCTGTTCCAGCGACGCGGCGATCAGGATCACGCCCTTGTCGACCGAGCGCTGCTTGATCGCCAACAGCCGCAGCACCGCGGCCTGGTCGAACGGATCGCAGCCGATGCCCCAGACCGCTTCGGTCGGGTACACGACGATGCCGCCGCGGGCGAGCGCGGCGGCGGCGAGTTCGGGGCTCAGATCGTGCATGCGCTGGGCGGCGATCGGGACGGTGGCGCAGTGTCGCACGTGCGCCGCGGCGCCGCGTTCACCGCGATGGCGGCGGCCGGAACCGGGCTAAAGCCGGTTCCGGCCGCGAGCCTGCCGATGCGCCGTCTTCAGTGGCCGTGATGGGCGTGATCCACCGCCGGCTTGGCCGATTCGGGCAGCCGCACATCGAAGGCGAACGAGCGGTTGCCGCTGAGGAACACCCGGTTGGCGGCGCCGTCGCGGGCCTGCACCTGCGCGCCGAGTTGCTCGCCGATGCGGGCGAACTTGGCGCGCGCGTTGACCTGTTCGGCGACCCGGCGCGGCCAGACGTTCATCGAGGTCTCGCCGGCGCGCAGCACGGTTTCGATCTTCTCCGCGTCGCTGCCGTCGGCGTTGAACACGCGCAAGGTCACCGAGGTGCCGGCCGGATAGTCGTTGACCACGTTCAAATTGCCCGACTCGCGCCACGGCGACTTGGCGTCGGCGACCGAACTGGTGAAGTTGACGTCCATGCAGGTGTAGAACGCCTCGGTCGAGTCCGAGCGCTGCCAGGTGTTGTAGATCACGTGGCGGCCGCTGCGATTGGGCAGGGTGCAGGTGATGTGGTAGTTGTTGCCGGCCGACAGCGGCACCTTGCCGGTCTTGCAGAACTGCTGCAGGTCGCCCCAGCGCAAGGAACTGTTCGGGTTCCAGCCCTGCGGAGTCACGTAGAAGGTCCAGTCCTTGGTCGCGTGCGGCGCGGTGGCGTAGAAGGTGAAGGTGTAGCTGGAACCCGAGCGCACGTTGCTGGTCTGCCAATCGCTGCGGATCACGTCCAGGCCGCGGAAGGTGGGGTTGTTGCCGCTGCACAGCTTGCCGTCGGGCACCACCGCCTGGTGGTTGCTGTTGGCGTTGGCCTGGTTGATGCCGTTCCAGTCGTAAAACAACTGCGAGCCGGCGACCGCCCAGGCAGCGCGGCAGGCCGGATCGGACGGGTTTTCCTTGTTGCCCAGATAACACTTGTAGATACGGCTTTGCGGATTGACGAAGGTGCCGTGGGCGAAGGCCGAAGAGGTCGGCAGCGCGGCGGCGCAGACGGCGACGGCGGCGGAGAGCAGATAAAAACGATGGGCACGGTTCATGGCGACTCCTGTCGATGGGATAGGTGAACTACACCCCCCAACAGGTTTCGCGATGGCGACGGCTAGCGCGATTGGTATCGCGTCTCGATGGGCGCGGTCCCAGTGGGCCGGCCCTTATGCACGGCCGATCCTAGTGGCCGTCTCAAACCGAATCTGTGCGAACGGTCGCCTGCGCGGACATGCGCGGGCGTGCGGTCGGGCCCGGATCGGCGAAAACGGAAGCGGCGTCACGGCTTGGCGGTGCGGCTGCGGCGTTGTGTCGCTGGCGTTGTTGGGCGGCTGCGGGAGTGCGGGGCTTTCGTCGCAGTCGTGGTGGCGCGGTCGCGGCTCGCGCCGCTCCTACAGGTAGTGGCCGATGCATCCGAAGCCCTTGTAGGAGCGGCGCGAGCCGCGACCGCGTTGTTGCAACTACGACGAACGCTTCACCGCCATCGGCGCCAACGCCAAGTTTCGAACAAAGAAAAAGCGGGCGCCCTGCGAGCGCCCGCTTTTTACTTTTCAGCCATCCGCGATAGCGGCGGCGGAGCGCGCGTTACTTCTTCGCGGCAGCTTTCTTCACCACTTTCTTGACCGCCTTCTTCGCAACCGTCTTGGTCGCCGTCGATGCGGCCGCGGCCTTCTTCACGACTTTCTTCGCGGCTTTCTTGGCCGGCGCCTTCTTCGCAGCGGTCTTCTTCACCGCCACCTCGCCGTCGCCGGCGGCCTTCTTGGCGACCTTCTTCGCCGCCTTCTTGGCCGGCTCTTTCTTGGCCGCGGCCTTCTTGCCGAAACGTCCGCGCATCGGCTTGCCGGTTTCTTCCATCAGCTTGACCACTTCTTCCAGGGTCAGCGACGCGGGTTCGCGATCCTTGGGAATGCGGCCGTTGAGCTTGCCGTCGCTGATGTACGGGCCGAAGCGGCCGTTGAGCACCTGGATGTCGCTGCCGTCGAATTCCTTGATGATCCGGTTGCGCGCGATCTCTTCCTTCTCTTCGATCAGGAACACCGCGCGGGCCAGGTCGATGGTGTAGGGGTCGTCTTCCTTCTTCAGCGAGGCGTACACGCTGCCGCGCTTGGCGAACGGGCCGAAACGGCCGATGCCGACGCTGACTTCCTCATCCTTGTCCAGGCCCAGCTTGCGCGGCAGCTTGAACAGTTCCAGCGATTCCTCGAGCGAAATCGTGTGCATGCTCTGGCCGGGACGCAGCGACGCGAAGGTCGGCTTGTCCTCATCCTCGGCGGTGCCGATCTGCGCGTACGGCCCATAACGGCCCAGACGCACGCTGACCGGCTTGCCGCTCTTGGGATCGGTGCCGAGTTCGCGCGCGCCGGTGGCCTCGCTGCGGTCGACCGATTCCTTCTTCTCTTCGACCAGTTGCTTGAACGGCGTCCAGAACCGCTCCATCAGCGGCACCCACTCTTCTTCGCCGCGCGAGACCGCGTCCAGCTCGTCTTCGAGCTTGGCGGTGAAGTCGTAATCGACGTATTGGGTGAAATGCCCGGACAGGAACTTGGACACCGCGCGGCCGACGTCGGTCGGACGGAAGCGGCGGCTGTCGAGTTCGACGTACTTGCGGAACAGCAGGGTCTGGATGATCGAGGCGTAGGTGGACGGACGGCCGATGCCGTATTCCTCCAGCGCCTTGACCAGCGAGGCTTCGGAGAACCGCGGCGGCGGCTCGGTGAAGTGCTGGTCGGCGTGGATGCTGTCGAGCGGAATGCGGTCGCCGGTCTTCATCAGCGGCAGCTTGCGACCTTCGTCCTCGTCCTCGGCGGCCTTGGCGTCCTTGCCTTCCTCGTACACGGCGAGGAAGCCCGGATCGATCACGGTCGTGCCCGAGGCGCGGAAGTTGTGTTCCGAACCCGCGGCCAGATCGACGCTGACGGTGTTGAGCGTGGCCGGCACCATCTGCGAGGCGACCGCGCGCTTCCAGATCAGCTCGTACAGGCGGCGCGCGTCGTCGTCGAGGAAGCGCGACATCTGCGCCGGCGTGCGCAACGCGGCGGTCGGACGGATCGCTTCGTGCGCTTCCTGGGCGTTCTTGGACTTGGTCTGGTAGGTGTTGGGCTTGTCCGGCAGCGCCTTGGTGCCGTAGTCGCGGGCGATCACGTCGCGGATTTCGGCGACCGCTTCCTGCGACAGGCTCACCGAGTCGGTACGCATGTAGCTGATCAGACCGACCGTGCCCTCATCGCCCAGCGCCACGCCTTCGTACAGCTTCTGCGCCACGCGCATGGTCCGCGAGGTGGTGAAGCCGAGCTTGCGCGAGGCTTCCTGCTGCAGGGTCGAGGTGGTGAACGGCGGCGCCGGACGGCGCTTGCGTTCCTTGCTGGTGACGTCGGTGACGTGCAGCGCGCCGTTGGCGGCAGCCACTATTCGCTTGCGCGCGGCCTCGGCGGTGTCGCCGTCGGTGATGGTGAACTGCTCGAACTTCTTGCCGTCGAGCTTGTTGAGCTTGGCGGTGAAGGCCTGCTGCGGATGCGCGCATTCGGCT
Source organism: Pseudomonas sp. CGJS7 (assembly GCF_036961695.1). NCBI lineage: Bacteria > Pseudomonadati > Pseudomonadota > Gammaproteobacteria > Pseudomonadales > Pseudomonadaceae > Pseudomonas > Pseudomonas sp. CGJS7. The sequence goes on from NZ_JBAMDI010000142.1 coordinate 18,348, forward strand.
TCGACGGTCCAGTACTCGCGGGCGATGAAGGCTTCGATCTCTTCCTCGCGCTCCACGATCATGCGCAGCGCCGGCGACTGCACCCGGCCGGCGGACAGGCCGCGCTGGACCTTGCGCCACAGCACCGGCGAGAGGTTGAAGCCGACCAGATAATCGAGCGCGCGGCGCGCCTGCTGCGCATCGACCAGGGGCGCGGCGATCTGGCGCGGCTGGTTCATCGCTTCCTTGATCGCGCGCGGGGTGATTTCGGTGAACACCACCCGCTGCAACGGCTTGCCTTCCAGCAGGCCGCGCTCGCGCAGGATCTCGCCGATGTGCCAGCTGATCGCCTCGCCTTCGCGGTCCGGGTCGGTCGCCAGAAACAGGTTGTCGGCGCTCTTGGCGGCCTTGGCGATGGCGTCGACGTGCTTTTCGTTCTTCTCGATGACCGCATAGTCCATCGCGAAGTGGTTGTCGGGATCGACCGCGCCCTCTTTCGGCACCAGGTCGCGGACATGGCCGTAGGAGGCCAGGACGGTGAAGTCCTTACCGAGGTACTTGTTGATCGTCTTGGCCTTGGCGGGCGACTCGACGATGAGGAGGTTCTTGGCCATGGGTACTCCGCAGGGCCCGGGGCGGGGCGCTGCACGACTGCTTGCTCGGGTTGGGGCGGCACGCGGGCCGGGGCCCAGCGGGGCGGGGGTTAAGAAGGCGACGCCCGCAGCGTTCGGCCGCGGGCGTTCAGGTTTCCTTTTTCTAGTGGAATCATGAGGCGGCCGCGGCTGTCAAGCTCGGCTTCCTGGAAACATCCCTAAAGTGGCACCGAAACGCTTGAAGGCCGCGTGACGGAGTGTGCCCTGTTCAGGTTTCAGCGCGCTGTGACGGCGGTGGACGCCCGGGTCAGCGCGCCATCATCGCCGAGAAGAAGCCGAATGCGGCCAAGCCGACCGCCAACAGCCAAATCAAGCCACCGAGGATCAGCACCACCCAGGCCACCGGGCCCAGGGCGCGGCTCTGCATCTCCGGCCGGGTAGTGTAGGCCCAACGGTCCACCACCTCGGTACCGGCGGCCATGTCGTGCAGGCCGCGCTTGCGGTCGGTGAAGGCGATCAGCAGGAAGCCCACGCCCAGGCTCAGGTACGACAGCACGGTGGCGGTCCAGCGGCCGAGCGCGCGCAGGCGGGTCAGGCGCCGGCCCTGGGTGTCGGTGACCTTGATCCCGACCGCCAGCTTGCCCAGGGTGCATTGCATCGAGGAGGACTCGAAGCCGACGTAGTAGCACACGCTGATCACGCCGTAGATCAACGGGATCGCGCCGATCATCAGGTAGCCGAACGCGTCCGGGCTCTTGCCCATTTCGCCGAACAGGCCCAGCGCGAACACACCGACGAACAGGGCGGTGCTGACGCCGTAATAAGCGAAGGTGACCAGGGTCGAATCGATCATGTACGCCGCTGTTCGCTTCCAGAAGCCGCCCGGAACCACCTCGAAGCCGTGGACGACGTTGCTGTCCTCGGCGACGCCGGCGCGCGGCGCGGTATAGGGCGAGTCGGTGCCGGCGGCGGTCGCCGATGCGGTTGGTGCGGCGCCGGCAGGCACCGAGGCGGTGCCGGGTGCGGTCTCGGCTGCCACGCCCGCGTAGTCCGTCGGCAGGGGCGTCTGGGCGGGACTGGCCTGCGCGGCGCGCGGGTCGGCGCGATCCTGGGCTTGGGCGATCGCCGCATCGATGGCGACCGCGGTGCGCGCGCCGGCGGTTTCGGGGTCGGGCGCGGCGGGGCTGGAAGCGGGCGCGGCGAAACCGCTGTCGGCGATCAGCTCGCCGGCCAATTCGCGCCACGGCCGCCACTGGTTCAGGCCGTCGCGCCAGACCAGGGTGTCGGCGGACAACTCGCCGCTGCGGTGGCGTTCGACCATCGCTGCGCCCTCCAGCGGTCCGTGCCGGTTGCGTTCGCTGTCGCTGTAGTACCACTGGGCCATCGCGGAATCTCGGGCTCGATCGGTGTCGAAAACGCGCCATGATGCCATCGCCGCGAACGGCATCGGCGCCGGTGTCGATGCCGTCTGCGCCGCGACGGCTGGGCGGTGGGGCCGGCGCGGGCGCGGCTCAGCGCCGAGCCCGCCCGGCGGCGGGCTCATGCGTCGAGCGTTGTCCGCGCCTTCGGCCGATGGTCAGCTGCGGCAGTCGATCGGCAGGATCGCGGGCTTGTCGATCTCCGACGTGCAGGTCCAGCGGCTGCCGTTGGGATCGTAGGACTGCCAGATCTTCTTGCCGTCCACGCGCGGATTGTTGAAGCCGCGCAGCTCGATCTGGATGCCGCACTCGCCGCTTTCGAACCGGCCGAACTCGACCGAAGCGATTTGCGCGCTGGCGTAGTCCGGCGCCGGGCGGAAGCCGGGCGATTGGTTGGTCGGGCACTCCTGGCTCTGCATCACGTGCTCGGCGACCTGGGTCTTGTACTGGCCGGCGCTGGCCACCGCGCCGGCGATCTTGGCCCGGTAGGTGTAGTCCTGATACGCCGGCAGCGCGATCGCGGCGAGGATCCCCAGCACCGGGATGGCGACCACGGCCAGCACGATCAGCGCGATCATGCAGCCCGACAGGCCGCGCTTGGGCGCCGCCGCGGGCTGCCGGCGGGCGACGTGGGCGGGCGCGTAATCGGCCGGGCTGACGCTGCGCTGGGCGTGGGATTGGGCGTGTTCGGGCGCGCTGGTGTCGGTGCGGTAGTCCGGCGCGGCGGGCAGCGGCGGCGGCGCGGCCGGCAGCGGGGGCGGCGACAGCAGGTCCTGGTCGAGTTCCAGTTCCGCCGACAAGCGTTCCAGCGGCTGCCATTCGCGCAGGCCTTCGCGCCACAGCAGGGTGTCGCGGCCGATCCGGCCGGCACGGAAATGGCCGCGGATGGCGTCGGCGTCGATCGGTCCGACGCGGCCCTGGGCCGGGTCGTGGTAGTACCAGTTGGTCATGCGTTCCCCCGTGATCTTGCGATCTTCCCTGTAAAACCAGTCTGCGAATCGAGGCCGAGAGCCGACTCGGTCGGCCGCCCCTTAAGCCGAACTATCGCTGCCGCGACAGCCTTTGGCTGCGCATTGCGGCGGATTTCGGTACGCGAAAGCGCCCTGCGCCCTGCGCGCGAGGCATGAAACTAGCACGGAGCGCACAAAACGCCAGGCGCCGGGAATGGACGGCGTGGATTGCGCGACGGATGGGAGCGCCAGGCGAGACTGGCGAAGCGCTCGAGCAGCGCGCGGCGGGCGCGCGCTGTGGGGGCCGGAAGCCGGCCCGAAGACCGCGACCGGCGTCAGTGCACCGGTTCGGGCTCGTCGGCGAACATCTGGGTTTCCATCCAGGCGTACGCCGCTTCGGAGCCGGGCTGATTGAACAGCACCATCAGCACGACCCATTTGAGGTCGTCCAGGTCCAGCTCTTCCTGGTCCAGCGCCATCGCCCGATCGAGCACGAGTTCGCGCTGATCGGCGTCGAGGATGCCGTGTTGTTCCAGGAACAGCAGGAAGCCGCGGCATTCGACATCGAGCTTGTCGAGTTCCGGGCCGAAGTAGATCCGGGTCGGGCCGCCCGCGCGCGGTTGGCTGACGCTGGGCCGTTGCTGGGCCAGCGCGTCCAGCCATTCGATGGCTTTGTTGATTTCGGCGGGGCTGAAACCGGCCTGGCCCAATTCGTCGAACAGGGGGCCGCTGCGGAGCGAATCGCGGTCGCGGACCAGGTCCGCATCGTCGGTGAAGTAATGCTCGAACAGGTACAGCAGGACGTCCAGGATGCTCTCTTTCATTTCCCTCGGCCTGCGCCGCATGCGGCGCGGTGGGTCAGGAGTTGCTGATTGGCCGGGTGAACTGCCGGTGGGTGGGCACCGATTCGAGTTCAGCGGATACGGATGTAACGGCCGTGCTGCGCCGCGACGCGACCCTCAAGCTCCATGACCAGCAGCATGGAGGACAGTTCCGCGGTCGTCAATCCAGTACGTTCAACGAGTCGATCCATACCGGTGGGGTCGTGGCCCAGCGCGTTCCACAAGGACTGGTAGTCCGGATCGGCGGAGTCGGGTGGCTCCAGGGCTCCTGAGACGGGTCTGGAACCATCCTGATCGCCGTCTGTGACCGCCGCGTGGCCAGGCTTAATGGGGGCGTGCAGGCGCCGACGCAAGCCGTCGGCCAGTTCGGCGGCGACCGGCGCCAGCGCAGCGACCACTTCTTCGGCGGTTTCGACCAGCCCGGCACCGTCGCGGATCAGCCGGTGGCAGCCGCGCGCCAGCGGGTTGTGGATCGAGCCGGGCACGGCGAACACCTCGCGGCCGCATTCGGCCGACAGGCGCGCGGTGATCAAGGCGCCGGAGCGTTCGGCCGCCTCGATCACCAGGCTGCCCAGGCTCAGGCCGGCCAGGATCCGGTTGCGGCTGGGGAAGTGTTCGGCGCGCGCGGCGGTGCCGGGCGGGTATTCGCTGACCACCGCGCCGTGCGCGGCGATGCGTTCGAGCAATGCGCCATGGCGGCGCGGATAGGCCAGATCCGGGCCGGTGCCGAGCGCCGCCACGGTCAGACCGCCGCCGTCCAAGGCCGCCTGATGCGCGGCGGCATCGATGCCGGCAGCGAGCCCACTGGCCACGGCCAGGCCGGCGCGGACGAATGCGCGGGCGAACTCGGCGGCGTTGTCGCGTCCGCCCGCGGTCGGCGAACGGCTGCCGACCACCGCCACCGCCGGATGCCACAGCAACCCGGGTTCGCCGGCTACGAACAAGGCCAGCGGCGGGTTGGGCGCGCGCCGCAGCAAGGTCGGGTAATCGGGGCTGGCCCATTCGATCAGGTGGTGATCGGGGTGGTCGAGCCAGGCGATCAGGCGCTGGTGGGTGTCGGCCGGCCAACCCATCGCCGCCCAGGCGGCGCGATCGGGCGGCGCCCGCAAACGGGCGATTTGCCGCGGCGACAGCCCCGCCGCGGCCCAGGCCGAGGCACCGGCCGCCAGCGCGGCGGCGGCATCGCCGTGCCGTTCCAGCAGGGCCCGGCGCACAGCGCTGGAACCGCCGGCGGCGAGCAGGCGCAGCAGCGGCAAGGGATCGGAGCGGAGGTTCGCGCGAGTCATGACTCAGGCTAGTCCGCAAACGACGACGGCGCCCGCAGGCGCCGTCGCGTGATGCTGTAGGAAAACCCCGCGGGGTTTCCGCCGACTCAGTACGGCGAGTCGGGATGCTTGAGCTCGTAGCCGACCTTGGTCGGACGCACCGCGTCCATGATCAGGGCGTAGCTGACCTTGTCGAAGGTGCGGAACACCATCGCGTGGCCGGAGAACTCGTCGGGCAGACGCACGCGCGAGTTCTTGCCGAACAGGTCTTCGGCGCGGTCCGGACCGACCTTGACCCGGTCCGGCACGCGGGTGCCGACGCGCCAGGTCGAGAACACGGTGCCGTTGTCGATGCCGTCGCGGGCGCCGACCGACAGCGCGATCACGTCGCGCGGGCCGCCGTTCCTGATCAGATCGGCCACCGCCATGACCTGGGCGCGACCGTAGTCGAACTGGGCCTTGGGCGGATGCGGGAAGAACTGCAGATCGTAGGGCTGGGCTTCGACCGGGATCAGGCGATCGCCGACGCGGATTTCGCGGCCGGTGTCGTCCACGACCAGGGTCGAGGCCTGCATGCCGCCGACCGCGCCGCGGCTGAGGGTGCCGGTGGAGACCTGCATCAGCTCATAGCCGAGCAGTTCGCGGCCCTTGTCCGGAACCACCACGTCGGTCCAGATCGCTTCGAAATCGACCGTGCGCTTGCCGCGGTAGTCCAGATCGGCGGCGCGCATGATGTCGCAGCAGGCCTTGCGGTCCAGGCGGGTGTAGCGCTGGGTCGGACGGACCACCGCGTAACGGGTGCCCGGGCTCTGCTCCGGCAGGCCCTTGATGTAGGCGACCTGGCCCTGGGTGACCCGCAGGCGGTCTTCTTCCAGGCCGACCACGTAGGGCAGCTGTTCGAACTGGTCGACCACGCGCAGGTTCTTCAGGAACGGCTCGATCTCGGCCAGCGGCACGCCGCTGATCGGCGCTTCCTGGCGCGGGCCCGGCTGGACCTGGGCCGCGGCGACGCGATCCAGATAGGCCAGCGAGATCACGTCGCCCGGATAGATGAGATGCGGGTTCTTGATCTGCGGGTTGGCCTGCCAGATTTCCGGCCACAGCCACGGCTTCTTGAGGAAGCGGGCCGAAATGTCCCACAGGGTGTCGCCCCGCTTCACCGTGTAGGTGTCGGGGTGGTCGCCACGCATCTCCGCCGCGATGGCGTAGGTGGCAACAGTCAGCAACGCAGCGGCGCAAACCGCGCGGATCGGATTAAACATGGCGGCCATCTACCTGATTCCCCTTCCAGGTTTGCCCTCTGCGGGCACCCGGACTATAGCCCAGAAGGTGCGAACACTAGCAGGCCTTTGCAGCCTATAACGGGGGTACAATGCAACCAAAGCTTGCGTATGTGACCCACGCCCCCATTTTTGGTGCCCTATGGCCCTCTTGCCGATTCTTGAGTTTCCCGACCCCCGTCTGCGCACCAAAGCGGCGACGGTGGATCCCGCGCGCGTGACCCAACCGGACTTCCAGCGCCTGCTCGACGATATGTTCGAGACCATGTACGAGTGCCCCGGCATCGGGCTGGCCGCGAGCCAGGTCGATGTGCATCAGCGCTTCATGGTGATCGACATCTCGGAAGAAAAAAACCAGCCGCTGGTGTTCATCAATCCTGAAATCACCGCCCGCGACGGCGAGCAGGTGTACCAGGAAGGCTGCTTGTCGGTGCCCGGCATCTTCGCCGACGTGACCCGCGCCAACTCCATCACCGTCAAGGCCATCGGCCGCGACGGCCAGGCCTTCGAGCTGGATGCCGACGGTCTGTTGGCGGTGTGCATCCAGCACGAGATGGATCACCTGGAAGGCAAGCTGTTCGTCGACTACCTCTCGCCGCTCAAGCGCGAGATGGTGCGCAAGAAGTTGGCCAAGCAGCGCCGTCAGTCGGCGTAAACGCCGGCAACCGGGCATCGGGAGTAGGGTATCGGCGCGGCGGGTTGTTGCCGCGCGCCGATGTCCGGCTCCCGATTGTCGTTTCTGCGCTCGGCAACGCGCGGCCTCGGCCGCAGGCGCGGCGACGCGCGCCGATTACCCATTTCCTCTTACGACTCCCGAATCCGATGCGCCTTGTCTTCGCCGGTACTCCCGACTTCGCCGTTCCCGCCCTGCGCGCGGCCACGCAGAAAGGCGAGGTCGTCGCCGTTTACACCCAGCCCGACCGTCCGGCCGGGCGCGGCCGCGAGTTGTCGATCTCGCCGGTCAAGCGCGAAGCCTTGTTGCGCGGCATTCCGGTACTGCAGCCGGAAAACTTCAAGGCCGCGGTCTCGCGCGAAGCGCTGCGCGCGTTGCAGCCGGATCTGCTGATCGTGGTCGCCTACGGGCTGATCCTGCCGCAATCGGTGTTGGACATTCCGACCTACGGTTGCTGGAACCTGCATGCCTCGCTGCTGCCGCGCTGGCGCGGCGCCGCGCCGATCCAGCGCGCGATCCAAGCCGGCGACCGCGAGACCGGGGTGTGCCTGATGCAGATGGAAAAGGGCCTGGACACCGGCCCGGTGCTGCTGGCCCACACCACCGAGATCGGCGACAACGAAACCGGCGGTCAGCTGCACGACCGTCTGGCCGAGATCGGCGCGCAGGTGCTCAACGACGGTCTGGGTTTGCTGCGCGCGGACTTGCGTCTGCAGCCGTGGATTCAGCCGGAGGAAGGCGTGACCTACGCGCACAAGCTCGACAAGGCCGAAGCGCGCCTGGACTGGACCCAGCCGGCGACGGCGCTGGCCAACAAGGTGCGCGCGTTCAACCCGTGGCCGATGGCCGATGCCTTGATCGCCGGCGAGCGCGTACGCGTGCACGGCGCGATCGCGCTGCCGCTGGCGCACGGCGCCGAAGCGGGCACGGTGCTGGCGGCCGGCCGCGAAGGCATCGATATCGCGTGCGGCGAAGGCGCGCTGCGCATCCGCGTGTTGCAACGCGAAGGCGGCAAGGCGATCACCGCCGCCGATTACTTGAACGGCCGCCGCGATCTCGCGGCGGCGCGCTGACATGAGCGAAGGCAAGCGCCCGCCGCAAGGCCCGCCGCGCGACGGCGAAGCGAGGCCGGCGCGTGGTCGTGTGCGCGATCTGGGCTCGCTTGACGGCGCGCGCGCGGGCAAGGCCGCGAGCCAGGGCGCGGCGAAACCGGATGCTTCGCAACGTTCCGCGTCCAAACGCAGCGATGCGAAGTCCGGCGAGTCCAAGCCGTCCGGCTCGCGTCCTGCCGCCAACGCATCCGCGCGTCCCGCGCGCGCCAAGCCGGCGCGGACCAAAGGCGTTTCGAACCGATTGGAATTGGCCAAGCGCGACTTCGAAAAGCGCAGGTCCGAGCGCCGCGCCGCGCAACGTCGTGGCGACGACGAGCGCACCGACACGGCCGGCGATGC
>NZ_JBAMDI010000143.1:0-26697 GCF_036961695.1 Pseudomonas sp. CGJS7
CGCGGCGTAGCGGGGCGAGGCGGCGCATGGCGGTTTACTCCGTGTGGGTCCGGGGCGGCAGGGCGTCGCTGTTGGACGCCAGCCACAGGTAAAGATCGGGATTTTCGTCGAGCGCGGCGACCGCGGTGTCGGGGTCGTAAGTCGCGTCGGCCAAGGGCGCGGCGGCGACCGCGATGGCGGGTGCGCTCGATACCGCGGCGACCGGCGCCGAAGCCGGGCCGGGATTTCCGCCCATCTGCAGACCCAGCGCCAACGCCGCGATGCCGGCGAACGCGCCCGAGCCGGCCAGAGCCCAGCCGAGGAGGCCGCCGCGGCCGTGTCGCGGCTGGACGGCGGCCTCGCTGCGGAGCGTGCGCAAGCGCGCGCGGGTCGCCGGGCTCACGCGTTCGAGGGCCTGCGCGTGCAAGCCGCGCATGGCTGCGTCGAAGCGCGCGTCCGGGTCGGACGGCGGGCTGGCGCGGTGTTGCGAATCGTGTTCGGGGTTCATCGCCATTCCTCCAATTGCCGCTGCAGGGCTTCGCGCGCGCGCGACAGATGGGTTTTCACCGCGCCTTCGCTGCAACCCATCGCCCGCGCGGTCGTGGCGACGTCGAGTTCTTCCAGAATCCGCAAGGAAAACGCCTCGCGTTGCCGGCGCGGCAGCTTGGCCAGCGCGTCGGCGAGTCTTGCGTAAGCCTCGCGGCCGTCGTGGGTGCGCTGCGGGTCGGGGCCTTCGTCGGCCCAGTCCAGCGGCGCATCGTCCTCGCGCGGCGCCGGCATCAGCCAGCGCAGCCTGAAACTGCGGCGACGCTGCACGTCGACGATCCGGCTGCGCAGGATGCTCCAGAACAGCGGCGTCCATTCCTGCGCCGGCCGTTCGCGGTAGGCCAGCATCTTCATCATCGCGTCCTGCACCGCATCGAGCGCGTCCTCGCGGTGGCGCAGGCCCAATTCGGCGAAGCGGAACGCGCGGGTGCCCAGGCCGGCGAGGAATTCCTCGATCGTCGCCGGCACGCGCGCGGCGGTCTGCGCGGCAGGCGGGTCGGGCAACTCCAGCGCGGGCTCGGCTTCGGCGCCGCTCCGGGCCCCGAAGGCCCAGCCGTCGGCGGCCTCATCCGGCCCCGGCGCGGCGGCGGTCCGGCCCAGCGGCGCGCCTGGGCGCGGCCGGTCGTGGGGCTGAACCTGTCCAGGGCCGTTTGAATCGGTGTCGCGCGAATCCACGCCGCCAGGGCCCGCGCCCGCCGGGTCTTGCTCGCGGCCACGCTCGCGCGCCCGATAGCGGTGCTCGAGCGGATCGTCCGGCGGCGGGTCGTGGTCGACGCTCACGGCCTCCAGCATACGGGCGACAGGGGGGAGCAGCACGTGAGCTGGCCTCAACCGCGGCCGGCCGGACGGCGCATGTGACGGTTCATCGCGTTCGGCATGGGCATTTACCCGCGCCGGAATGTGCGGCGCTTACGGAAACCGGAAACGTCCCCGCGCCGGATCGGTTGACAGCGGTGGCGCCGTATTCACGGACGGTTATGATGCGGGAGACATCGCATGGGGACGGATAGGATGAGCGACGGGTTCGTGGCGCTGTATATCTTCATGCTGGCGGGCATCGCCGGCCACGTGATCATCTCGCGGGTGCCGGTGATTCTGCACACCCCGCTGATGTCGGGTTCCAACTTCATCCACGGCATCGTGCTGATCGGCGCGATCATCGTGCTGGGCCACGCCGAGACCACTTTGGAAAAAGCCATCGGCTTCGTCGCGGTGCTGCTGGGCGCGGGCAACGCGGCCGGCGGCTACGTGGTGACCGAACGCATGCTGGAGATGTTCAAGTCCAGCAAGAAGCCGGCCGGCAAGGCGGGCGGTTGAATGGGCGGGTCGGTCGCTACGCCGCGCTCGCCGCGGCGCTCGTGGTGGGGTGGGCGGTTCTCGCCGCTCCGGCTTTCTTCGGTTACCAGCTGCCGCTCGGGCAGTTGCGGTTCTATGGAGCGTACGCGCTGATGGAAGTCTTATCGATTTTGGTCAAGGCCAGCTACCTCGTCGCCGCCACCTTGTTCCTGCTGGGGCTGCAGCGCATGGCCTCGCCGGTGACCGCGCGCAGCGGCATCCGCTGGGCCGGCGCGGGCATGGTCATCGCCACGGTGGCGACCTTCTTCCTGCCCGGGCTGCACAATCTGGCGCTGATCGTGCTGGCGGTCGGCATCGGCACGGTGCTGGCGTGGGTGTCGGGCAAGAAGGTCGCGATCACCGACATGCCGCAGATGGTCGCGCTGTACAACGGCATGGGCGGCGGTTCGGCGGCGGCGATCGGCGCGGTCGAATTGCTGCGCCGCTCGGCGGAGATTCCGGCCGATCCGCTGCAGGCGCAGTTGGCGCGCGGCGTGGTCGACATGCAGACCCCGTCGGTGGCGTTGGCGCTGGCGGTGATCGGCGCGGCGATCGGCGCGGTGTCGCTGTCGGGTTCGGTGATCGCCTGGGCCAAGCTCGACGGCCGCCTGGACAAGCGGGTGGTGTTCCCGGGCCAGCAGATCTTCAACGCCGTGGTCGCCCTGGCGATGGTGGTGCTGGGCGTCGCCGCGATCATGACCTTGAACGTGCCGATCATCATCGCCTTCTTCGTCGTCGCGCTGGCGCTGGGCGTGTTGATGACCCTGCCGATCGGCGGCGCCGACATGCCGGTGGTGATCTCGCTGTACAACGCCTTCACCGGTCTGGCGGTGGCGTTCGAAGGTTATGTGCTCGGCAACGAGGCCTTGATCATCGCCGGCACCATGGTCGGTGCGGCCGGCATGTTGCTGACGCGGTTGATGGCCAAGGCGATGAACCGGCCGATCAGCGGCGTGCTGTTCTCCAATTTCGGCGGCGGCGGTCAGGCGCAGGAAATCAGCGGCACGCAGAAGCCGATCGAAGCCGGCGACGTGGCGGCGATGATGGCGTTCGCCGAGCGGGTGGTGATCGTGCCCGGTTACGGCCTGGCGGTGGCGCAGGCGCAGCACAAGATCTGGGAACTCACCCAGAAGCTGACCGAGCGCGGGGTCAAGGTGAAGTTCGCGATCCATCCGGTCGCCGGGCGCATGCCCGGGCACATGAACGTGCTGCTGGCCGAAGCCGGCGTGCCGTACGACTTGATCGCCGACATGGACGACATCAATCCCGAATTCGCCAACACCGACGTGTCGCTGGTGATCGGCGCCAACGACGTGGTCAACCCGGTCGCCAAGACCGACCCGTCCTCGCCGATCTACGGCATGCCGATCCTGGACGTGGTCAATTCCAAGAACACCATCGTGATCAAGCGCGGCAAGGGCACCGGTTTCGCCGGTATCGAAAACGCGCTGTTCTACGCCGACAACACCCGCATGCTGTACGGCGACGGCGCCGAGATGGCCAGCGCGCTGGTGTCGGAACTCAAGGCGCTCGACGGCGGACATTGATCCGCCGCCGACACGCGGGCGCGGTGAGCGCGCCCGCGGCGCTCAACCGTTGCCGCGGATGCGCAGGGTCAGGCCCTTGAGGAAGTTGCGCAGCATCTGATCGCCGCAGGCGCGGAAGTTCTTGTGGTCGGGTTGCCGGAACAGCGCGCTGAGTTCGGGCTTGGACACCGGGAAGCCGGCGTCGGCGAAGGCCTGGTGCATGTCCACGTCCTTCAGCTCGAAGGCGACCCGCAGTTTCTTCAGCACCAGATTGTTGGTGACGCGCTTTTCCAGCGGCCGCGGCGGCTGGCTTTCGTCGCGGCCGCGGTAGTGGAACACCAGGCCGTCGAGGAAGCGCGCGAGCACGGCGTCGTCGCATTCGACGTAGCCCTCGTCCTCGTCCTTTTTCAAGAACGCCTGCACGTCGGCTTTTTCCAGCGCGAAGGCCGGATCGGCGAGTTTGACGATCTCCACGACCTTGAGGTCGCTCAGATCGAGCATGTAACGGATGCTGCGCAATACGTCGTTGTTGATCATGACCTGTCCTGCCGGCCGCGCGCTGGGCGCGGCGTCGGCCGATCCGGCGCGGTAGGCGCGGGCCGGCCCGTTGCGAATGCCATCGTCGACGCGGCGTCCGGCGGGGTGGCCGGAGCGGGGGCGGGATGGGGGCGAACGGGGATTCTCGCATTTCGGGCGAGAAGACGGCGGGTCGGGCTGGAGATGCGTTCTTGCGAGGACGACAGATCTGCTCCCTCTCCCGCTCGCGGGAGAGGGCTGGGGTGAGGGGGTGAGCGCCGCAGGCGCGAATGCCTTTGCTTGAAAGCTTCGGGGCGAGGCCGGGCCCTCACCCCAACCCCTCTCCCGCGCCCCGAAGGAAGTCACCTTGGGTGGCAAGCGGGAGAGGGGCTTCAGGTCGCGGGTTTGGGTTCGGTGGCGTTCGGCCACTCGCTAAACACATGCCCACGACTTTCCCGAGTCGCATGACAAGCCGCGCAACCCTCGCGCTGCGCACCGCTAAGCCGATCGCCGCGCTCCCCGGCCGCGAACTCGGCATACCCCCAGCCGGCGGTCGCGGCGAAGCGGCGGCTGTCCTTGACCATCACGTCGATATGCCGGCGCGGCCCCTGATCGATGATGCCGTCGCCGCTGTCGCGGGTCTCGAACAAGTCGTACACCAGCACCGCGCCGTCGGGATAGCGGCCGCTGCGATAGCCTTCCAGCGCGAGCGGATTGGCGTAGATGTGGTGCAGCCCGCCGAAGCGCGGGAAGGCGGCATGGCCGGAGGTGATCAGGCCGCTTTTGATGTGGGTCCACATCGAATAACCGGCCGGATAGGCGACCGCGTCCGCGCGCGGCGAGTCCGCGCCAGCCGCCGCGATGGCCCCGGCGCTCGCCGCCAGCGCAAGCGCCGCGACCGCGCCGCTCCAGCCGAAACCGCGCCGGCGCGCCCCATCCGCGCCGCGCCCGTTGCGCTCAGCGCGCATGCGCCGCCCCCTGAGCCGAAAACGCCCGCTGCACCGCCCAGGCGATCGGCCAGGCCACGAACATCACATGCACCGCGATGCTGAGCACGATCCACAGCACGTCGTCGGGCAGGCCCTTGCCGCCGGCGCGCGAGAGCGGCACCACGATGAAGTTCATCGCCACGAACAACCACAGCCCGTACAAGGTCGAGGCCAGCCACGGACGTTGCCGCATCCACGCCAGCCGGGTCGCGGCGAAGGCGTACACCGCCGCCATCGCCAGGGCGATGAAGTAATGCAGAAACAGGCCCAGCGCCGCGGTGCCGGCGCCGCCGGCCAGCGCGGCCTCGCGTCCGATCAGGCCGGAGGCGACGCTGTGCAGGATCCGCTGCGGCGGCACGCCCAGGGTCAGGCCCCAGTAGGTGATCGCGTAGCCGATGTCCAAGGTCGCGGCGATCAGCCCGCCGATTACGGTCCACAACGGCAACGAGCGGGTGGTGCGTGCGGCGTGGTTCATGACGGGTCTCGTGAGAAGGGAAGGGCGCGGAACTCCGCGGCCGTCAGGCAGTACGTAAGCACCGCCGCCGTGGATGCCGGCGCGGCGGCGTGATTGCGGTGCAGCCGATAGCGCGCGACCGCTCAGGCCGCGCGCACCGCCGGCTGTTCCATCCGCCGCGCCTGGGTTGCGGTCAGCCCGAACGAATTCTTGAACGCGCGGCAGAACGCGCTCTGGCTTTCGAAACCCAGCGCTTCGGTGATCTCGCACACCGGCATGCGGGTGTCGCGGACCATCCGCCAGGCCCGGTCCGAACGCAGCCGCGCGGCGAATTCGGTCGGGGTTTCGTCGAATACCTCGCGGTAGATCCGGATCAGATGGCAGGGCGAGTAATTGGCGCTGCGCGCGAGCCGGTTGAGGTCCAGGCGGATCTCCGGGTGGCGGCGGATCAGGTGTTGCACCCGCAACAGCCGCAGCAAGGTCTGCTGGCGTCGGCGCTGGGTGCGGCCGCTGCAACGCGGCAGGCGTTCTTGCAGTTCGCGCTGTTGCTCCAGCAGCAGCGAGCACAAGGTGCGCACCAGCGCGCCGCCGTTGGCGGCCAGTTCGGCCGGCTGGCTCGCCAGCCGGGCCAGCCGCACCATCAGCCGCTGCACGTCGCGCGGCGCGATGCCTTCCCACGGCAGCAGATCGCTGGCCTGTTCGTCGGCGCCGGTGAGCAGATGCGGGCGCCAGGCCGCCTCCGGGCCGCTCAGGCACAGCCACCAGCACGGCACCCGCGCGCTGCTGCGCAGGCGGCCGTCGCGCCAGATCTGCAGATGGCCGGGGGCCAGTTCCCAGGTGCTGTCGGCCGATTCCAGCCGCAGCGGGCCGCGCAAGGGCAGCCACAGCGACATCCAGCCGGCCGGCACGTCCAGTTGCACCGCCCGGCCGGAGGCGCGGATCAGGTGCAAGCCGGGCAGCAGCGGGCCGGAGCGGGCGGTCGCCAGGTCCAGGTGTTCGGCGAAATGAATCCGGTGTTGATGCAGGCTCATACGGCCCTCGTCGGGGTGGGGCGTCGGGGGGAACTGCGTCGGTTGGCCCCTAAGCTAGCCATCCGGAGCCATCCTCAGGAGAGCCAATTACCCCGGCGTCGAGGGAGCCAATCGCCACAGGCCCGGATCGGCGCCGCAAACCGGCATTGCGCCGGTCTAGCGCCGTCGATGTGCCGGGAACGACCGACTCGCAGCCACCGTCTCGCAACTCGGTGATTGGCTAGGCACACTCGGTCCGAGGCGGGGCCCGAGGGGGCCAATCTGGAGCCACACATGTATCTGCCGCTGGACGGACGCGGGCCGCTGCACGGCCAATTGGTCCGCTCGCTCAAGGACGCCGTGCTGGGGGGCCGATTGCCGGCCGGGGTGCGCTTCCCGCCGACCCGGCTGCTGGCCCAGCAGTTGGGGCTGTCGCGCAACACCGTGCTGGCCGCCTACGAACAACTGCGCGCGGAAGGCTTCATGCAGGCGCGGGTCGGTTCGGGCAGCTTCGTCGCCCTGCCGGGATCGCCGGTGCAGGCGCGGCACGAGCCGCCGCAGCGGATCGCCGCGCAAAGCGCCTACGCGCGGCGGCTGCGGCGCTACCACGACCACGCCAACATCCCCGGCCGGCGCGCGCCGGGCACCCTGCACAGCTTCCAGTACGGCGTGCCGTTCACCAACCCGTTGCTGACCTCGGCCTGGGCGCGCGCGTTGTCGCACGCGGCCGCCTACACGCCGCCGAACTACCCGACCGCGCAAGGCCTGCCGGTGCTGCGCGCGGCGGTGTGCGAATACCTGTCGCTGCGCCGTGGCGTGCATGCGGTGCCCGAGGACGTGATCGTGGTCGCCGGCACCCAGCAGGCGATCAGCCTGACCGCGCGGATCCTGCTCGACGAAGGCGAGGAGGTGGTGATCGAAGAGCCGCAGTATTTCGCCGTGCGCGAAGCGTTGCAGATCCACGGGGCCAAGCTGGTGCCGGTGCCGGTGGACAGCGAGGGCCTGCGCACCGAGTTGTTGCCCGAACGCCCGCCGCGGCTGATCTGCGTGACCCCGTCGCATCAGTTCCCGACCGGCGCGCTGATGTCGCCGGCGCGGCGGCGGGCCTTGCTCGACTACGCCAACCGCCACGATTGCTGGGTGTTCGAGGACGACTACGACGGCGAATTCCGCTACGACGCGCAGCCGCACGCGGCCCTGTGCGGCCTGGACGACGCGCGCCGGGTGATCTACGTCGGCACGTTTTCCAAAGTGCTGTTCCCGTCGCTGCGGCTGGGCTACATCGTCGCCCCGCCCGGGCTGCGCGACGATTTCATCAGCGCCAAATGGGTCGACGATTTCGGCTCGCCCGGGATCGAGCAGGCCGCGCTGGCGCATTTCCTCGCCGACGGCGGATTCGAGCGCCACCTGCGCCGCACCGCCAAGACCCTCAAACAGCGCCGCGACGCGCTGTTGAACGCATTGCGGCGCGCGGCCGGCGACGCGCTGCAGATCGACGACTCGCAGGCCGGCATGCACCTTTTGGTGTGGTTGCGCGGGCGCAGCGCGGTCGAGGGCGAGGCGTTCATCGCCTATGCGCAGACCCGCGGGCTGGGGCTGTATTCGATCGAGCCGTACTACATGCACCCGTTGCAACGCGCCGGCTTGCTGTTCGGCTACGGCGCCTTGTCGGTGGCCGAGATCGAGGAGGCGGCGAAGTTGTTCGCTACCTGCCTGGAGGAAATGGCGTTCGAGGATGCGGTGGTTTGAGCAGGGCGGCAGCTTGCCTCGCCGATGATGTGGTGCGGTCGCGGCTCGCGCCGCTGCTACAGGGGCTTCGGGTCGATCTGGGCTACCTGTAGGAGCGGCGCAAGCCGCGACCGCGCCACTTCAAACCCCGGCGAAACCCGCACGGCCGCCTCAGCGCGAAGCCACCGCCGCCACGACCAACGCGATCGCCACCCAGACCAGCTCAACCCCGGTATTGGCCAGCAAGGTCAGATTCCACAGGAAGTTCGGCCCCATCTTCGCCGCCGATTCCAGCGGGTCCAGCCCCATCACCGCGCCCATCTGGCCGGCGGCGATGCCCCAGTTGGCGAATACCACGATCAGTACCGTCGCCCCCAGCCCAAAACCGGCGCGGCGCCAGCCCGGGCGCCAGCCGCCCAGGCGCAGCATCCAGGCGATATCCAGCGCGCCCAGCACCGCCATCCAGTTGTATTGGCGGTCGAACGCCAGCGCCAGCAGCACCCAGCACGCGGCGAAACCGAACGTGCCCAGCGCCAGCAGCAGCCACGACAGCAGGCTCAGGCGGCCGGAACGGGCCTGTGGGGCGCGCGCGGCGGTGGCGGAGCGTTCGGGCGGGGCGACGGTCATGGGCGGAACACTGTGGGCAGGACAAGCCCTACAGCATAGCCGGCCGCGACCGGTAGAATGGCCCGACTTGTGCTGCGGCACGGCATCCCCATCTTCCGGCAATGTATTCCCGCAGCAGCGAACCCGTCCGTTTCGAGCGCGATTGCGCCGCCGTCCTTGTGCCCCAAGGCGAGCACGTCACCCTGCCGGCAGGCAGCGTGGGCTATATCACCCAGGCCCTGGGCGGCAGCTACACCGTGTTCGTCGAAGGCAATCTGATGCGCATTTCCGGCCGCGACGCCGATGCCATCGGCAAAGAGCCGCCCGAACCGCTGGAGCTGCCCGAAGGCGCCGACGACGATGCGGTCGAGCAACTGGTCTGGAAACAACTGCGGACCTGCTTCGATCCGGAAATCCCGATCAACGTGGTCGACCTGGGCCTGGTTTACGAGGCCACGGTCAAGCCGCGCGAGGACGGCCAGCGCCTGGTCGAAGTGCGCATGACCCTGACCGCGCCGGCCTGCGGCATGGGCGACATCCTGGTCGACGACGTTCGCAGCAAGCTGGAAATGATTCCGACCGTGGCCGAGGCCGACGTCGAGCTGGTGTTCGATCCGCCGTGGGGCCGGCACATGATGTCCGAGGCCGCGCGGCTGGAAACCGGAATGCTCTGACGCCGGCTTCGGCGTAAGCACAGCGCAACGCGAACGCACGCCGAGGTATGGCGTGCGCTGGCGTGGGCGCGCTCCCCGCAAATGTCCGGAAGTGCCAATCGTGTTCACGATTTGCGCTTCGGTGAACCGTTTTCAGTGCGTAGACGCGGCTTGCAAGCGTGCCTAGCGTGTTGTTCGCGGCCACACACGCACCGGCCGTACATGCCGTCGGGCTTGCGCACTTCGATTAGCGCATCGCGCAGGTCCGGACGGTCGCTCGCCGCGCAACGCGGCACCACTCGGGTTTCAAATCGGGATCGCAAAGTACGGTCAGTGCCGTGGAAGCGCTGGCGGCGGAGCCGCTGCGCGCTGCTTTGTTGGGTGCTACGCCGGTGGCCGCGACGATACGGCGCGCCGGAACGCGTGGGGCGGGACGCCGCCCGGCGCGGATGCGCTCGATCGCAGTCCGCCGCGATGGCCGGATCCCATCACTCAGGGAGAGATGTGCATGAATCGTCGTATCTTGTCGCTGGCTATCGGCGTTTCGCTGGTGTCGGCCGCACTGCCCGGTTTCGCCGCCGAATTGTTGACGGTCGACCGTCCGATCGAAGGCCGCTACATCGTCGTCTTGAAAGAACAAGCCGCCACTCTGTCGGCCACCGGCCGCAACGGCGTGTCGAGCATGCCCGCGGTCGCGCAGGGCATCGCCAATCAGTACCGGGCCAAGCTGCAGCGCAGCTACCAGCACGCGCTGCGCGGTTTCGTGATCGACGCCGACGACGCTTCGCTGGCGCAGTTGCTGAAAGACCCGCGCGTGGCCTTCGTCGAGGAAGACGGCTACATGTCGGTGGATGCGACCCAGAACAACGCCACCTGGGGCATCGACCGCATCGATCAGCGCGATCTGCCGCTGAGCACCAGCTACACCTACGACACCGACGCCACCGGCGTGCACGCTTACATCGTCGACACCGGCCTGCGCGCCGACCACACCGAATTCACCGGCCGCATCGGCAACGGCTTCTCCTCGGTCGCCGGCGATTCCAGCACCACCGACTGCCACGGCCACGGCAGCCACGTCGCCGGCACCGTCGCCGGCACCACCTACGGCGTGGCCAAGAAGGCGACCGTGCACCCGGTGCGCGTATTCGGTTGCGGTTCCACCGCGCCCAACTCGCAGATCATCGCCGGCATCGATTGGGTCACCGCCAATCACGTCAAGCCCGCGGTGGCCAACATGAGCCTGGGCGGCCCGGCCTCGACCGCCACCGATACCGCGGTCAACAACCTGATCAACGCCGGCGTGGTCGCGGTGGTCGCGGCCGGCAACGGCAACATCGACGCCTGCACCGAATCACCCTCGCGGGTGCCGCGCGCGCTCACCGTCGGCGCCAGCGACCGCAACGACGCGCGTTCGATCTGGACCGGCGGCCAGGCTTCGAGCTGGGGCACCTGTCTGGATCTGTTCGCACCGGGCACTTCGATCGTTTCCGCCGGCATCAGCAGCTCCACCTCGACCGCGAGCATGAGCGGCACTTCGATGGCCTCGCCGCACGTCGCCGGCGTCGCCGCGCTGTATCTGGCGGTCAACCCGACCGCGACGCCGGACCAAGTGCACACCGCCATCGTCAACAACGCCACCCCGGGCAAGATCACCGACCTGCGCGGTTCGCCGAACCGATTGCTGTACTCGCTGTTCTCCGGCGGCCCCGGCCCGAACAACCCGCCGGTGGCCAACTTCAGCTCCAGCACCAGCGGCTTGACGGCTAACTTCACCGACAGCTCGACCGACAGCGACGGCAGCATCGCCTCGCGCAGCTGGAACTTCGGCGACGGCACCACCTCGACCGCGACCAACCCGAGCAAGACCTACGCCGCGGCCGGCACCTACACCGTTACCTTGACCGTCACCGACGACGACGGCGCCACCAACACCAAGACCGGCACGGTCACCGTCGGCACCGGCGGCGTTCAGACCTACACCAACGGCACCGACGTCGCGATTCCGGACAACAACGCCACCGGCGTGACCAGCAACATCGTCGTCTCCGGCCGCAGCGGAAACGGAGCGGCCAGCACGCCGATCGCGGTCAGCATCGTCCACACCTACAAGGGCGATCTGATCGTCGACCTGATCGCGCCGGACGGTTCGGTCTACAACCTGCACAACCGCAGCGGCGGCAGCGCCGACAACATCAACCAGACCTACAACAAGAACCTGTCCAGCGAACCGCTGAACGGTACTTGGAAGCTGCGGGTCAGCGATCGCGCGTCGATCGATACCGGTCGGATCGATAGCTGGAGCATCACGTTCTGATCCGGTGGGGCGCTCGCTTCGTGCAGTAGCCCGCGAACTCGAGCGCCCTCATCCGGCCCTTCGGGCCACCTTCTCCCGCACGCGGGAGAAGGGCTAGCGCAAGCTTTGGCTCCCTCTCCCGCTTGCCACCCAAGGTGACTTCCTTCGGGGCGCGGGAGAGGGTTGGGGTGAGGGCCTCGCGGATCTTCCGCATCGCTGCGATAGCGCATGCTCGATCGCGCATTGAAAACCCCGGCTTCGGCCGGGGTTTTTTCTTGTCGCACAAGAACACGGACTGCATCCAACGCATGCTGCAAATGCGGCGCAACCGATCGCGATAGCAACGAACTCATTGGATACGCGACAGCCGGGGGCCAACGGGAACACACACATTGTTGCCATCGATAGCAGCGCAAAACCACGCGTTATGCACTTTTTTCATGTACACGATTGAATTTTCGATACATGAAACAGCGCACATAAAATGCGAAATATCGCCCTTGTATCCTGAATGTCGACGCTTGAAATGCACGCAGACTAAGTCCCGCGAACACGTCGCCACCCGTATTCGCGCTGTGAGCAAGTGCACTTAGCAAACGCAAGCAACAAGCACACTCAGTAGTCACACTCGCCCGGATTCTTGCGCTTCGATGCCTGCAGGGGAGGGATCGCGCGCGCCTAAAGATCGGGCGTTCTCCGGCCATTTCGGCCTTTCGAAACTTTGGGGGTTCACTCATGTCGATCCGCATCCACCACCCGCGCCTGCGCGCTTTGTCCGTAGCCACCGCCGTGGCCGTCGCCGCGTTCGCCGGCCAGGCCTTCGCCGCCGAGCGCGTCAACCTCAGCAGCCTGCAAGCCAGCGACGGCGCGCAGCAGTTCATCGTCAAGTTCCGCGACGTGCGCAATTCGGCCAACGCCGGCGCGCGCAAAGCCAGCTTCGACCGCGCCGCCAGCGCCTTGTCGCGCGTCGGTGCGCTCAGCGCCAACGGCGCCGGCAGCGCCGCGCCGAGTCTGAGCTATCTGCGCACGATGGCGATCGGCGCCGAAGTCGTGCGCGCCGACCGCAAGCTCGACGCCAGCGAAGCGGCGGCGTTGATGCGCCAGCTCGCCAACGATCCCAACGTCGAATACGTCGAGCCCGATCAGATCCTGCGCGCGGTCGCGACTCCGAACGACACCCGCTACAACGAGCAATGGCACTACGCCAACAGCGCGGTCGGCGCCAACATCGCCGCGGCGTGGGACCGCTCGACCGGCAGCAACGTGGTGGTGGCCGTGCTCGACACCGGCATCACCAATCACAGCGATCTCAACGCCAACATCCTGCCGGGCTACGACTTCGTCAGCGCCACCTCGACCGCCAACGACGGCAACGGCCGCGACAGCGATCCCAGCGATCCGGGCGATGCCTGCTGGCAGACCGGTCAGCCGTCGAGCTGGCACGGCACCCACGTCGCCGGCACCGTCGCCGCGGTCACCAACAACAGCAAGGGCGTGGCCGGCATCGCTTACAACGCCAAGGTCGTGCCGGTGCGCGTGCTCGGCGTGTGCGGCGGCTCGACCTCCGACATCGCCGACGCGATCGTGTGGGCCTCCGGCGGCAGCGTCTCCGGCGTGCCGGCCAACGCCAACCCGGCCGAAGTGATCAACCTCTCGCTCGGCGGTGGCGGCAGCTGCGGCTCGACCATGCAGACTGCGATCACCGGCGCGGTCGGCCGCGGCACCACCGTGGTCATCGCCGCCGGCAACAGCAACAACGACGTGTCCGGCTTCACCCCGGCCAACTGCAACAACGTCGTCACCGTCGGCGCCAGCGACATCAGTGGCAACCGCGCCTGGTATTCGAACTACGGCACCGGAATCGACATCACCGCGCCGGGCGGCGAAACCTGTTCGCCGCCGACCGAGTTCCTGGCGCTGGGCGAATCCACCAGCGGCAAGTGCCAGGTGGCCGGCGCGCTCAACCATCCGGAGAAGGGCGTGCTGTCCACGCTCAACACCGGCACCGGCGCGCCCGGCGCGGAAACCTACGCCTTCTACCAGGGCACCTCGATGGCCGCCCCGCACATCGCCGGCATCGTCGCGCTGATGCAGGCGGCGGCGTCGACGCCGAAGACGCCGGCGCAGATCCAGACCATCCTGGCGCAGACCGCGCGCCCGATCGCCGCGGCCAAGTGCCCGGGCGGTTGCGGACCGGGCATCGTCGACGCCGACGCGGCGGTCGCCGCGGCCGCGGGCGGCGGTACCCCGAGCAACAACCCGCCGGTGGCGAACTTCACCTCGTCCGCCAGCGGCCTGACCGTCAGCTTCACCGACAGCTCCAGCGACAGCGACGGAACCATCGCCTCGCGCAGCTGGAACTTCGGCGACGGCACCACTTCGACCGCGACCAACCCCAGCAAGACCTACAGCGCGGCCGGCACCTACACCGTCACCCTGACCGTCACCGACGACGACGGCGCCAGCCACAGCAAGACCGGCACGGTCACCGTCGGCAGCAGCGGCGGCGTGCAGACCTACACCAACGGCGGCGACGTCAGCATTCCCGACAACAACGCCACCGGCGTGAGCAGCAGCATCGCGGTGTCGGGCCGCAGCGGCAATGCGCCGAGCAACGCCCAGATCGCGGTCAATATCGTCCACACCTACAAGGGCGATCTGATCGTCGACCTGATCGCGCCGGACGGTTCGGTCTACAACCTGCACAACCGCAGCGGCGGCAGCGCTGACAACATCAACCAGACCTACACCAAGAACCTGTCCAGCGAAGCGCTGAACGGCACTTGGAAGCTGCGTGTCAGCGACCGCGCGTCGCTCGACACCGGCCGCATCGACAGCTGGAGCATCACCTTCTGATCCACTTCGCGCCTTCGCATCGCCGCTAGGGCGAATGCGCGGTCGCGATTCGAACCCCGGCTTCGGCCGGGGTTTTTTGTTCGGCTGGGCAATTTGTTGTCGGCCGATGCCGCGATGGAGCCTGGGTTGGGCACAGGATCGTATGTAAGCGTTCGCTTACGTTGCGGCGGCCGTTGCGCGCATGACCCGGATCGTCATTCAGGGCGATGGTGTATCTCGCTTCGGCGCGCGCTGCATCATCGGCCGCTGCCCACCTGACTTGCACAAGCGCTGGTGTGCGAGGGCGCAATAAAGGCACGTGAGTTCTTGGGGAAACGTATCCAAAAAGCAAATTTCGGGCCGCCGATTCGTACGTAGTGTGGCTTTTGTCCATGCCTATTTTAGGACTTGTCTGATAGTTGCGACGCGACGCGCGCAACTAAGCTCCCGACCGACAGTAGTAATCGCGACTCCGGCTGCTTTGCGCTCGATCCATCCAATGCGTGCACTTCACCGCCCGCACCGGCGGCAGCATCGGGAGTCTGTTTGGGGATCGGCTTAGGAACAGACAGCATGTCCGTACAGTCCTTGTGCGAAAAACGTGTCTCTCCGCTCGTCGCCGCGGTTTGCACGATCGGTACAGCGGCCGCTTGGATGGTGTTGGCTCCGTCCGTCGCGGCGATCGGCGACGAGGCGCGCGCGCAGGTCGCGCACCACGCCGGCATGCAGGAAATCCTGATCAAGTACCGCAGCGGCGGCGCGCGCCTGGATGCGGATCGTCTGAACCGCATGCTGCGCGAAAGCGAGGCCGGGTTCGGTCGCGACGCCAGCCTGCAGCGGGTACGCCGGACCAGCGCGGGCCTGGACGTGATCCGCGCCGGGCGCCGGCTCGGCGAAGGCGAAGCCCTCGCGCTGGTGCGCCGGCTCGCGCGAAATCCGCAAGTCGAATACGCGAGCACGCAGATCAAGTCCACGGTCCGTCGTGCCAGTGCCGTGGAAGACACGGACTATTCCGAGATCTGGGCATCGAGTCAGTACGACGGCGATTGGACCGATCGATGGAGCGTTCATCGGTGAGCCGCGGCCGCCGTTGGCACGCTGCTCCGCGCCCGGGGTGTTCCTTCAGTGCAAGGGGCGGTGCTTTTCAGGCGAAAGCGTCGGGTGTGTTGTTGAATTTCGATGGATCGCGTCGCTTTGAATGTCCTTGAGTAAGCAGCGCAATCAGTTTGAGTTTGATGATTCTTGAGCGCTCAAACCGCTAAACAATTTGTCGAATCGATGTCGGAAACAGCGTTTCCTCATGGGTTGATGGCGCTCGTACTCGATGGCCCGATTTTGGCTCCTGAAACACAGTCGCAGACGCGAGATGAAAATGAAGATCACGATTTTTCGGCCTTTTTACGTGCTGTTGGCGGCCATTCTGGCTTCGGCCTGCGGGCTTTCCCACGCTCAGCAAGCCGCCGCGCCGGACCCGAACACATGGCTCGACGCGGCGCAGCGCGCGGTGCAGATGATCGATCAGAACGATGCCGGGAAATTGTGGGACGGCGGCTCGGCGGAAATGAAGCGGCGGGTGGTCAAGAAGGAATTCATCGCTTCGATCAAGAAACTGCGCGGCGCCGAGGCGGTGAGCGCGCGCGACTGGATGTCGATCGACCGCACCCAGATCGCGGGGCAGTCCCAAGTGCCCGCGGGTCGGTACGTCAACGTGCGCTTTCGCGCCGCGCTGGGCAAACGCGAGGTCACCGAGTTGGTCACGTTCCGGCAAGAGCCCGACGGCGCCTGGCGCTGGATGGGATACCTGATCGAATGAGCCGGATCTCACCGCGATGCCCGCGGGATGCACGGTCGAGCGCGGTCTGAGTCGATGTCCGGCGTCGCATCGTCATGTCGATTGCTGTGTCGGTACCTGCGTTTTGGCCCGTTCGCGGCCTGCGCCGTTTCGCGAAATTCCAGTCCGGCCTTCTTCCAGGTGTTTTCGTCATGAATAAAGTGTATTCGCTGGTTTGGAACAGCTCGTTGCAACAGATGGTGGTGGCATCGGAGCTGGCGTCGTCGCAGATCGGCGGGCGCGCGTCGGGCGGTCGCTGTATGCCGCGTTCGTCGGTACTGGCGGCGGCCTTGGCGGGGCTTTTGGCGGCGGCAGGGCCGGCGCAAAATGCCAGGGCGCAAGCGGCCTGGGGCACCGGAAACCAAGGCGCGGTCATTGTCGGCAACAGTGCTGTGGCCAGTGGAAGCGGCGCCATCGCCATCGGCAGCAAAGGTTCCAGTGGTTTAACCACCACCGCTTCCAATAGCGAAGCGGTGGCGATAGGTAACGGCGCCTTTGCGTCCGGCGGAGGTTCGACGGCGCTTGGGCTCATGTCAAAGGCCACTGGCCAGGGGGCGTACGCCATGGGCTACGAGTCCTTGGCGAGCGGTGCCGGTTCCGTTGCAATGGGATATCAAGCGAAATCGATTGGAGCCAATTCGCTCGCGTTCGGAGCGAGTTCGATCGCGAACAATGCAAACGATGTCGCGCTGGGCCCCTCTTCGGTAACCGCCGCGGCGGTCGGTACCGCGAAGGTGGTGATCGGCGGCACGACCTACAATTTCGCCGGTACGGCGCCGGGCAGCGTGGTCTCGATCGG
Source organism: Pseudomonas sp. CGJS7 (assembly GCF_036961695.1). Taxonomy (NCBI): domain Bacteria; kingdom Pseudomonadati; phylum Pseudomonadota; class Gammaproteobacteria; order Pseudomonadales; family Pseudomonadaceae; genus Pseudomonas; species Pseudomonas sp. CGJS7. The sequence goes on from NZ_JBAMDI010000143.1 coordinate 17,104, forward strand.
CGCGGTCGGCAGCGAACGCCAACTCATCAACGTCGCCGCCGGCCGTTTGTCGGCGACCTCGACCGATGCCATCAACGGCAGCCAGTTGTTCGCGACCAATCAGGTCGTGGACGGCATCATGACCAAGGGCGGCAAGTACTTCCACGTCAATTCGGTCGCGGCCGACAGCACCGCGACCGGCAAGGATTCCATCGCCATCGGCCCCAACGCGGTGGCCGGTAATACGAACGATGTCGCGCTGGGCAGCGGCTCGGTCACGGCCGCGGCGATCGGCACCGCGAGCGCGGTGATCGCCGGCACCACCTACAATTTCGCCGGCACGGCGCCGGGTAGCGTGGTTTCGGTAGGGGCGGCCGGCGCCGAGCGCCAGGTCCTCAATGTCGCTGCCGGTCGTTTGTCGGCGAGCTCGACCGATGCCGTCAACGGCAGCCAGTTGTTCGCGACCAACAAGGCGCTCGGCGACATCAACAACAAGGGCATCAAGTACTTCCGCGCCAATTCGACCTTGAACGACAGCACCCCGACCGGCACCGACTCGGTCGCGATCGGCGCAAGCGCCGTGGCTACGAAGGCCGGCGATGTGGCCCTGGGCAGCGGCGCGGTCACGGCGGCGGCCAATGCGACGCCGGATCTGGTGATCAACGGCAAAACCTACAATTTCGCCGGCGCCGCGCCGACCAGTGTGGTCTCGGTGGGCACGGATGGCGCGGAGCGCCAGATCACCAACGTCGCCGCGGGCCGGGTGGATGGCGGCTCGACCGATGCGATCAACGGCAGCCAACTGTTCGCGACCAATACCGAACTGGGCGCGGTCAACGATCGCGCCAAGGCGCTGGGCGACAACACGGCAAGCGCATTCGGCGGCGGCGCGGCCTACGACGCCAAGACCGGAAAGCTCAGCGCGCCGGCGTACACCATCGGTGCCGACACCTACGACAACGTCGGCGACGCCTTGGGCAAGCTGGCCAACGGCGGCGCGCGCACGAAGTACTTCAACGTCAATTCGACCTTGGCCGACAGCGTCGCCACCGGCGCCGATTCGGTCGCCATCGGTCCGAACGCTTCTGCCGCGGGAGTCAATGCGGTCGCGCTGGGCAGGGCGTCGGCAGCATCGAAAGAGGGCGCGATGGCGTTGGGTGCCAACAGCATCGCCAGCGGCAGCTTTTCCCTCGCGCAAGGCGTCGATGCGCAAGCATCCGGCGACCTGGCGATATCCGTGGGGCAGGGCAGCGTGTCCTCGGGTTCGGGCGGCGTAGCCGTCGGCGCGGGAGCCGATGCCGGCCAGGACGGCGCGTTGGCGCTGGGGTCGGGGGCGCTTGCCGGTCAGGCCTACGCGGTGGCGTTGGGAACCGGCTCGACGACAAGCGTGGCGAACGCGACAACGGGCGCGATCATCAACGGCACGACCTACAAGTTCGCCGGTACTGCGCCGAGCAGCGTGGTGTCGGTGGGTGTAGCCGGCGGGGAGCGCCAGATCATCAACGTCGCCGCGGGCCGGGTAGATGCGGCGTCGGCCGACGCGATCAACGGCAGCCAGCTGTTCGCGACCAACACCGAACTGGGCGCGGTCAACGATCGCGCCAGTGCCCTGGGCGACAACGTCGCGACCGCGTTCGGCGGCGGCGCGGCCTACGACGCCAAGACCGGCAAGCTCAGCGCGCCGGCGTACGCCATCGGTACCGACACGTACGACAACGTCGGCGACGCCTTGAGCAAGCTGGCCAACGGCGGCGCGCGCACGAAGTACTTCAACGTCAATTCGACCTTGGCCGACAGCGTCGCGGCCGGCGCCGATTCGGTCGCCATCGGTCCGAACGCCTCCTCTGCGAGCGCATCGGCTTTGGCGATCGGCGCCGGTTCGGTCGCGTCGGGCATGAATGCGGTGGCGCTGGGCTCGGGCAGCAGCGCCAAAGCGGCAGATTCCTTCGCACTAGGTTCCGGTTCTGTAGCGTCCGATAACAATACGATTGCGCTCGGCCTCAATGCGGCCGCGTCGAGTGTGGATGCAGTGGCACTGGGTACGGGATCGGCGGCATCGAGGGACGGATCGGTGGCTTTGGGAGCCAACAGCATCGCCAGCGGAGGATTTTCCTTCGCCCAAGGCGTCGCGGCGAAAGCCTCTGGCGATCTTGCTATCTCCATGGGTTTGGCCAGCGCGTCTTCAGGTTTGGGCAGCGTCGCCATTGGCTCGGAGGCCAATGCCGGCCAGGACGGTGCCGTGGCCCTGGGGACCGGGTCGAAGACAAGCGCGGCGAACGCGACAACGAGCGCGGTCATCAATGGCACGACCTACAACTTCGCAGGCGCGGCACCGAACAGCGTGGTCTCGGTGGGCGCTGTCGGCGCGGAGCGTCAAATCACCAACGTCGCCGCGGGCCGGGTAGACGCGGCGTCGACCGATGCGGTCAACGGCAGTCAGCTGTTCGCGACCAACACCGAACTGGGCGCGGTCAACGATCGCGCCAAGGCGCTGGGCGACAACACCGCGAGCGCATTCGGTGGCGGCGCGACTTACGATGCGAAGACCGGCAAGCTCAGTGCGCCGGAGTACGCGATCGGCACCGACAAGTTCAACAACGTCGGCGATGCCTTGAGCAAACTGGCCAACGGTGGCGCGCGCGCCAAGTACTTCAACGCCAACTCGACCTTGGCCGACAGTTCCGCGACCGGCACCGACTCGGTAGCCATCGGCCCGAACGCAGTGGCGACCAATGCCGGCGATGTGGCGCTCGGCAGCGGCGCGACCACGGCTGCGGCGAATGCGACCGCGACCGTGGACATCAACGGCACGACCTACAACTTCGCCGGTGCTGCGCCGACCAGCGTGGTCTCGGTGGGCGCGGCCGGCGCGGAGCGTCAGATCACCAATGTCGCTGCGGGCCGGGTAGACGCCGCTTCGACCGATGCGATCAACGGCAGCCAACTGTTCGCCACCAACACCGAACTGGGAGCGGTCAATGATCGCGCCAAGGCGATGGGCGACAACACCGCGAGCGCATTCGGCGGCGGTGCCACCTACGACGCCAAGACCGGAAAGCTCAGCGCGCCGGAATACGCGATTGGCACCGACAAGTTCAACAACGTCGGCGATGCCTTGAGCAAGCTGGCCAACGGTGGTGCGCGCTCCAAGTACTTCAACGCGAACTCGACCTTGGCCGACAGCACCGCGACCGGCACCGACTCGGTAGCGATTGGCCCGAACGCAGTGGCGACCAACGCCGGCGATGTGGCGCTCGGCAGCGGCGCGACCACGGCTGCGGCGAATGCGACTGCGACCGTCGACATCAACGGCACGACCTACAACTTCGCCGGTACTGCGCCGACCAGCGTGGTCTCGGTGGGCGCGGTCGGTGCGGAGCGTCAGATCACCAATGTCGCCGCGGGCCGGGTGGATGCGGCTTCGACCGATGCGATCAACGGCAGTCAGCTGTTTGCGACCAATACCGAACTGGGCGCGGTCAATGATCGCGCCAAGGCGCTGGGCGACAACACCGCGAGCGCATTCGGCGGCGGCGCGACCTACGATGCCAAGACCGGAAAGCTCAGCGCGCCGGAGTACGCGATTGGCACCGACAAGTTCAACAATGTCGGCGATGCCTTGAGCAAGCTGGCCAACGGTGGTGCACGCGCCAAGTACTTCAACGCGAACTCGACCTTGGCCGACAGCACCGCGACCGGCACCGACTCGGTAGCGATCGGCCCGAACGCGGTGGCGACCAACGCAGGCGATGTGGCACTCGGCAGTAGCGCGATCACGGCGGCGGCGAATGCGACCGCGACCGTCGACATCAACGGCACGACCTACAACTTCGCTGGCGCGGCGCCGACCAGCGTGGTCTCGGTGGGCGCGGCCGGTGCGGAGCGTCAGATCACCAATGTCGCCGCGGGCCGGGTAGACGCGGCTTCGACCGATGCGGTCAACGGCAGTCAGCTGTTCGCGACCAACACCGAACTGGGAGCGGTCAACGATCGCGCCAAGGCGCTGGGCGACAACGCCGCGAGCGCATTCGGCGGCGGCGCGACCTACGACGCCAAGACCGGCAAGCTCAGCGCGCCGGAGTACGCGATCGGCACCGATAAGTTCAACAACGTCGGCGATGCCTTGAGCAAACTGGCCAACGGCGGCGCGCGCGCCAAGTATTTCAACGCGAACTCGACTTTGGCCGACAGTTCCGCGACCGGTACCGACTCGGTTGCGGTCGGGCCCGCCGCGGTAGCGACCGGCAACAACTCGCTGGCACTCGGGGCCAGCGCGCAGTCGGCCGGTGCGGATGCGGTGGCGATCGGTGCGAACGCGGTGGCGAGCAACGCCGGCGACGTGGCCCTCGGCGGCGGTTCGATTACCGCCGCGGCCAATGCGACCGCAAGCATCGAGATCAACGGCGCCACCTACGGCTTCGCCGGCGCTGCGCCGGGCAGCGTGGTCTCGGTCGGCGCGGTCGGCGCGGAGCGCCAGATCACCAACGTCGCCGCGGGGCGCATCAGCGAAACCTCGACCGATGCGGTCAACGGCAGCCAGTTGTTCGCGACCAACAAGGCCGTGACCAAGCTCGGCGATCAGATGGATGCGATCAACAACGGCGGCGGCATCAAGTACTTCCGGGTCAATTCGACCGACGCCGATGCGGTCGCCGGCGGCGTGGGCAGCATCGCGGTCGGCGCCAACGCCTCCAGCGCGGGCCTGCGTTCGCTGGCCATCGGCGACGGCGCCAACGCCGCCAGCGACAACTCGATCGCGCTCGGCGCCGGTTCGGTCGCCGCGGCGGCGGTCGCGGTCGCCAACGGGAAGATCGCCGGCAACACCTACGCCTACGCCGGCGCCGCCCCGGTCGGCACGGTCAGCGTGGGCGCGGCCGGCGCCGAGCGCCAACTCAGCAACCTCGCCGCCGGGCGGGTCGCGGCCGACAGCACCGACGCGGTCAACGGCAGCCAGTTGCACGCCACCAACCAGGCGGTCGACAAGCTCGACGGACGGGTCGGCGCGGTCGAGGGGCGGGTGGGCAATATCGAGAACGACCTCGACGATATCCGCGGCGGCACCGTCGGACCGTTCCGGGTCAGTGCCGATGCGGCCTCCGGGACGCCGTCGGCCACCGGGAAAAACAGCATCGCCGGCGGCAGCAAGGCGGTGGCGTCCGGCGACGGTTCGGTGGCGCTGGGCAACGACACCGCCGCGACCGGCGCCGGTTCGGTCGCCTTGGGCAACGGTTCGGTCGCCGATCGCGCCAACACGGTGTCGGTGGGAAGGGCCGGCAGCGAGCGCCAGATCACCAACGTCGCGGCCGGCGTCAACGGCACCGACGCGGTCAACGTCAATCAGCTCAAGTCGGTGACCGCCGGCGGTTTGCAGTACGACACTCACCGCGACGGCACCAGCAACTTCAACAGCGTCACCTTCAATCGCGGCGGTTCGGCGACGGGGCTGCACAACGTCGCCGCGGGCGTCGCCGACACCGATGCGGTCAATGTCGGTCAGCTCAACCGTGGTCTGCAGGACAATCTGAGCCAGGCCAACGCTTACACCGATCGCAAGACCGCCGAGATTCAGGGCGACATGTGGAGCCTGCGGCGCGACATGCGCGGCGGCGTCGCCGCGGCGCTGGCGGTGGCCGGCTTGCCGCAGGCGTATCTGCCGGGCAAGCGCATGATGGCGGCGGCGCTGGGCAGCTATCAGGGCGAGGCAGGCATCGCCATCGGCCTGTCGGGCATCACCGACGACGGACACGTCATCTACAAACTGCAGGGGACCGGCAACACCTCCAGCGGCTGGGGCGGCAGCGTCGGCATCGGCTATCAGTGGTGATGCGGCGGCGAGCGCGCGGCGGCGGCGCGATTGCGCCGCCGCGCAATCCGGTCGAATCGGGCCGCGCGTCGGGCGATCCGGCATGAGCGAGTTGCAGCTGAAAATCGGCTCGTCCTACGACCAACTGCCGTACCGTTCGGCCGCGTTCGCGCTGACCGCGCCGGAACATCTGCAGGCGGTGGCGAGCCTGTTCGGAGTCAAGGCGCCCGACCCGCGCCACGCGCGCGTGCTCGAACTGGGCTGCGCCGCGGGCGGCAATCTGTTGCCGTTCGCGGCGGCCAATCCGCGCGCCCGCGCCGTCGGCGTGGATCTGTCGCAGGTGCAGATCGGGCATGGCCGGGAGTTGGCGGCCGAGTTGGGGCTGGACAATATAGACCTGCGCTGCATGAGCATCGCCGATATCGATCGGGATCTCGGCAGTTTCGATTACATCGTCTGCCACGGCGTATACAGCTGGGTTCCGGCGGAGGTTCAGGACGCGATCTTGCGCGTGTGCAAGCGCCATCTCAATCAGGACGGCATCGCCTACGTCAGCTACAACACCTATCCCGGCTGGAAGGCCAAGGAAGTGATCCGCGACGCGATGATCCTGCGCGGCGGCGAGCGCGGGTCGGCGCAGGAGAGATTGGCTTACGCGCGCGGAATGATCGAGTTCATGCACCGCCATGCGCGCGCCGGCAGCGTGCTCAAGCAGTCGCTCGACGAAAACATCGACATGGTCTTGCGCGGCGACGAGTCGTACCTGCACCACGAGTTCCTGGAACTGTGCAATGCGCCGTGCTACTTCCGCGACTTCCTCGCCCGCGCACAGCCGCATGGTCTGGCCTATCTGGCCGAAGCCGGCATTTCCGGGATGTTCGCCAGCAGCTACGGCGAGGAAATCGCCGCGCCGTTGTTGCGCGAATGCACCGATCAGCCCGGGTTGGAGCAAATGCTGGATTTCCTCCGCAACCGCACCTTCCGTCAGACGCTGTTGATGCACGGCGGCCGCCAGGTGCGTTACGCGATCGACGATGCGCGGCTCATGGACCTGCATATCGCCGGCGAATTCGTCGCCGAGAGCGGAGCGGGCGAGGGGAGCTATCGGGCGGAGTGCAGCCAGCAGACGTTCACCGTGCACAACCGGGTCGGCCATGAGACCGTGCGCCGGCTCAATCAGGCGTGGCCGTCGACCGTGCCGGTGCGGTCGCTGGCGGCGGTGGTGGCCGCTGAAACCGGAGCGAGCGCTCAGCAGGTCTTGGCGATGATCGACTTCCTGCTCACCCGCGGCGCGGTCCGCTTCCGGCTGACGCCGCTGGACATTCCGCTGCCGGGCGAGCGGCCGCGGGTGCCCGCGCCGATACGCGCGTTGGCGCGGCGCAACGCGCAGGCGCCGACGCAGGTCGGCTTGTTCAATCGCTGGCACGATCACGTCGTCCCCGCGGGCCCGGTGGACAGCCTTGTGCTGGAGCTGGCCGACGGCATCCTTACCCGCGCGCAACTGGTCCGCGCCGTGCGCGAGCGCAACCGCGACGGCGCGATCCGCTTTTTCGCCGAGGGCAAGGAGTTGCAGGAGGGCGATACCCGCGATCGCGCCGCCGCCGATCACGTCGTCGCGGCGCTGCAACGCCTGCGCCGGCAAGCGTTGCTGGGTTGATCCGAGCCCGCGCACGGGCCCAGCGATACCGGCAACCGCCGCCGCCCGCCACCGCCCCGGCTTGTTGCGCGCATCCGGACACCGTTCCGCTTTCGCATGCGCGTGGTCGGGCACGGCGATATGAGGTTGGCGGTGCGCCGATACGCCCCGGCCGACCATCGCGGGTAGGGGGTTTTCGCGCTTTTGCGTTGTGACGTGTCGCACAAAGTCAGTTTGCGGATGCGTGATTCGTTTCACCTTTATTGCCCAAATAGCGCCGCACGAACGCCTTGTCACCTGACTGCATACCTCGTTAGCGTGGATTTAAGGCGTGTGTACGGCGGGGGGCCGACACACGCGCACACGATCAGTCCGGACGGCGAGGCCTCCTCGTCGTCGCCGTGCCGTACCGGACGACGTCCGCCGCCAACGCGGCCTTTCTTTGGGGGTTTCATCCGATGTCCGTCCGCACCAATCGCGTCAACGTCCTCGCCGTAGCCACCGCCCTGGTTCTGGCCGGCAGCGCCGGTTCGGCTTTCGCCGCCGGCCGCGTCAACCTCAGCGGCCTGCAGACCGCCAACAAATTCGATCGTTTCATCGTCAAGTACCAAAACGGCAGCAGCGAGCAGCGCAGCGTCGCCAACGTCCAGAGCGCGCTGAGCAGCGCCGGCGCCGCTACCGCCAAGTCGCGCGGCCAGGCCGGGTTCGGCTTGAAGCACCTGCGCCGCACCGCGATCGGCGCCGACGTCGTCCGCGCCGAGCGCAAGCTCGACCGCGCCGAAGCCGAAACGCTGATGCGTCAGATCGCCGCCGACCCGAATGTGGACTACGTCGAAGTCGACGTGCTGCGCCAGCGCAAGCTGACCCCGAACGACACCCATTACGGCGTCCAGTACGGCTTCAACGGCGCCAACGGCGGCATGCGCGTCGACCAAGCCTGGGACGTGGCCACCGGCACCGGTTCGGTCGTGGCCGTGCTCGACACCGGCATCACCCCGCACAGCGATCTCAACGCCAACATCCTGCCGGGTTACGACTTCATCTCCGACACCTTCGTCTCGCGCGACGGCGACGGCCGCGATTCCAACCCCAACGATGAAGGCGACTGGAACAACGCCACCGAATGCGATTCGCCCGGCAACGATGTCGACGCCAGCGATTCGAGCTGGCACGGCACCCACGTCGCCGGCACCGTCGCGGCGGTGACCAACAACGCCAAGGGCGTGGCCGGCACCGCGTTCAACGCCAAGGTCGTGCCGGTGCGCGTGCTCGGCCGCTGCGGCGGTTACGACTCCGACATCTCCGACGCGATCGTGTGGGCTTCCGGCGGCACCGTGTCGGGCATCCCGGCCAACGCCAATCCGGCCGAAGTGATCAACATGAGCCTGGGCGGCGGCGGCGCGTGCCCGAGCAGCTACCAGACCGCGATCAACGGCGCGGTCGGCCGCGGCACCACCATCGTGGTGGCGGCCGGCAACGAAAGCGCCAACGTCTCCACCTCCACCCCGGCCAACTGCGCCAACGTGATCGCGGTCGCCGCGACCACCTCGGCCGGCGCCAAGGCGGGCTTCTCCAACTACGGCAGCGGCATCGACGTGTCGGCGCCGGGCGACCAGATCGCCTCGACCCACAACAGCGGCACCACCACCCAGGGCAGCGAACAGTACGTCTACATGAGCGGCACCTCGATGGCCTCGCCGCACGTGGCCGGCGTGGTCGCGTTGATGCAGTCCAAGGCGACCACGCCGAAGACCCCGGCCGAAATCGAAACCATCCTCAAGAACACCGCGCGCGCGCTGCCGGGCGCCTGCTCGGGCGGTTGCGGCGCGGGCATCGTCAACGCCAAGGCCGCGGTCGATGCGGTCAACGGCACCACCCCGAACCCGGGCACCCAGACCTACACCAACGGCACCGACTACAACATCCCGGACAACAACGCGACCGGCGTGTCGAGCAGCATCGCGGTGTCGGGCCGCACCGGCAACGCGCCGAACAACGCGCAGGTGACGGTCAACATCCTGCATCCGTACAAGGGCGACCTGATCGTCGATCTGATCGCGCCGGACGGCTCGGTCTACAACATCCACAACCGCACCGGCAGCAACGGCGACAACGTCAGCGGCACCTTCACCGTGAATCTGTCGAGCGAAGCGCTCAACGGCACCTGGAAGCTGCG
>NZ_JBAMDI010000144.1:0-26690 GCF_036961695.1 Pseudomonas sp. CGJS7
CGGCGTGGTCGCCGCCGGAGCGGCCGGCTGCGCCGGTTGCTGGGTGGTGGCGCCGCCGAGCAGACCCAGATCGGGCTTGCCGGTTTGCACCGCCGAGGTACGGCTGGCCTGCCAGGCCATGAACAGGCTGATCGCGAAGAACGCGATCGCCAGCCACTTGGTGGCCTTGGACAGGAAGTTGGAGGAGCCGCGAGCGCCGAACACGGTGGCCGAAGCGCCGCCGCCGAAACCCGAGCCCGCCTGCGCGCCTGCGCCGCGTTGCATCAGGATCAGCGCGACCATGGCGATCGCGATCAACACATAGATGACGTTGAGGAACAACAGCATCGTTGGGGATTCTTCGCTAAGGAGAGCTTGTTACGACCGCATCGGACGGGCAGGGTTCGCCGGTTCTCGCGATCAGGGCGCCGCCGCGACTGCGATGGCGTTGAAGTCGGCCGCGACCAGAGAGGCGCCGCCGACCAGTCCGCCATCGACGTCGGGCTGGGAAAACAGCGCGGCGGCGTTGTCGGCTTTGACGCTTCCGCCGTAAAGAATCGGAAGCGAGCCAGCAATTCTAGCATCGTGCGCAGCGATTTCGCTACGGATGAATGCGTGGACCTCCTGAGCCTGCTCCGGCGTCGCGGTGCGGCCGGTGCCGATCGCCCAGACCGGCTCGTAGGCGACGATGGCGCCTTCCAGGCCGAGCACGCCGACCCGTTCCAGCACCGGCGCGAGCTGTTCCTGCAAGCGCCACTGGGTCTTGCCGTCCTCGCGTTCGGCCAGGGTTTCGCCCACGCACAGGATCGGCACCAGGCCGGCGGCCTTGGCCGCGGCGAACTTGTGCGCGACCAGTTCGCTGCTTTCGGCGTGGTACTGGCGCCGTTCGGAATGGCCGACCAGACCGTAGACCGCGCCGACTTCCTTGAGCATCGCCGCGGAGACTTCGCCGGTGTAGGCGCCCTTCTCGTTGCTGCTCACGTCCTGCGCGCCGAACGCCAGACCGCGCTCGGCGTAGTGTTCGACCAACTCGCCCAGGTACGGCAGCGGCGGCAGGATCACCCGCTCCACGCCGGCCGGCGGCGTGTGCGCCGCGACTTCGTCGAGCAGCGCGAACGCGAATCCGCGACTGCCGTGCAGTTTCCAGTTTCCGGCGACGATCCTGCGGCGCATGGCCACTCCCTTGCTGCGAAGACGGCGCAGTCTACCTGCTGAACGGCATGCGGGCGACCGCGGCCGCCCCGCCGGCCGGACAAAACCGCGCGGCGCGCGCCACTTTGACCGGCCCGCTGCGATCCCCATAACCAGACCATGAGCCCATCGCCCGCCTCCGCCGTGCTGCACAGCTTCGCCCCGATCGAATCGCCGCAGGCGCGGGTGCTGATCCTGGGCAGCATGCCCGGCGCGGCGTCGCTGGCCGCCGCGCGCTATTACGCGCATCCGCAGAACCGGTTCTGGCCGATCATGGGCGAGCTGATCGGGGCCGGGCCGGAGTTGGACTATGAGCAGCGCTTGCAGGCCCTGCGCGCGGCCGGGATCGCGCTGTGGGACGTGCTCGCCCAGTGCGAGCGCGAAGGCAGCCTGGACGCGGCGATCCGCGACGACACCGCGGTGGCCAACGATTTCGCCGGGTTCCTGGCCCGCCACCCGCGGGTGCGCACGCTGCTGTTCAACGGCGCCAAGGCCGAACAGAGCTTCCGCCGCTTCGTGCTCAAGCCGCTGGCGCGGCCGGACCTGCGGCTGCTGCGGCTGCCCTCGACCAGCCCGGCCAACGCCTCGCAGCGGCCGCAGATGAAGGTTGCGGCGTGGCGCGAGGCCCTGAGCGAGGCCGGCGTGGCGGTACGCGGGGCCTGAATCTAGCCATTGCGGGGCCTGAGCCCACCGCCTGCCATCGGCAAGGCCGGGTTTCGGCGCCCCGGCGCGTATCGCGTATGAAACATTCCCCACTCCGACCCTGAGCCCCGCGAATCCGCGCAAACCCTTGCCGCGCCTGGCTTTGCGGCGCATCGGAGCGGCTCCGGCGGCGCTCCGCGCGACCGTGGCGACGGCGGATTTATCGCCCCCGCCCTGTCCTGAGCCCGATTGCACCCGCGTTTCCTGGGGGTAGCCGCCCCGCACCGGGCGAATCACAACCGAACGATCGCTTGCGCCGCCAACCGCGGCGCGGGATGGGGAAACGCTTGCCTGCAACAAGCGGCCCCGGCGATCCAAGGCCGCAGCACCGGCCGCGCCGCCCGGATCCAGGCGCGTCCCGGAATCCATACGCCGATCCGTCAATCGCCCATGGAAAGCGATACCTCAAGGAGCTCCAACATCATGAAGTCGCATCTCAATCCCCCGATCCGCCTGTCCCGCAAACTCGCCGCGCTCGGCGGCCTGGTCCTGCTGTCCGCCGCCACCCTGGCCGCGGCCGGCGAAACCCGCGTCACCCGCACGCCCTACGGCGATGTCGCCTCGATCGACGCGCCCAAGGCGCTCAGCGCCAAGAGCGCCGCCCAGCCGTTCGCGACCGCGCGCCAGCGCGCCGCGGTCAAGCCGCTGGTGTGGGCCGAGTCCGACGCCAAGGCCGCCGCGGCGATCCAGGCCGACGCCGTCGCCAGGCCGATGGGCCCGGCCGCGACCTCGGCCGGCGGCAACGCGCCGGCGTTCGCCAACTACCTCGCGCGCAATCACTTCCGCGCCACCTGGGACAAGCTCGACGCGCTGGATGCGCGCCAGCCGGCCGCCCCGGTCTCGGCCCTGGGCAGCGAGAAGGACGGCGCCCACTACGCCTATACCCGCTTCCTCGGCAACTACTACACCACCCAGTGGAAGGCTTCGCCGTGGAACAAGATCGGCAAGCTGTACTTCACCAAGCCCGACGGCAGCGGCTCGTACTGCACCGCCCAGGTCTCCAGCGGCACCGCGGTGCTGACCACCGCCGCGCACTGCGTCTACACCTTCGGCTCGGGCTGGAACTCCAACTTCCTGTTCGTGCCGGCCGAGCGTTACGGCGAAGCGCCGTACGGCAAGTTCGGCTGGAGCACTGCGCGGGTGCCGACCAACTGGATCAGCCAGGGCACCCGTCGCTGGGACGTGGCGGTGATCAAGCTGACCGGCGAGCAGACCACCGGCATCCCGGTGACCAGCTACGTCGGCTGGCTCGGCCGCGCCTGGAACCAGCCGTACTCGCTGTACACCTACTCGCACGGCTACGCGAGCAACCTGAGCACGCAGTACACCAACATCTGCGCCGGCCAGACCTACGACTCGCCGTCGGAAGGCACCAACGTCGTCGTCCAGGGTTGCGACATGACCTACGGCGCCAGCGGCGGCGCGTGGTTGATCAACTACACGCCGAACTCGAACGCCGGCAATCAGGTCAACAGCGTGGTCAGCGGCCCGCATATCGGCGCCTTCGGCACCGCTTGGGTGGGTGCGCGGTTCAACGACGACAATATCGTGGCGTTGTGTACGGCGATTGGGTGCTGATGAGGTCGGAATACGCGATTCGGGATTCGCGATGGGAAGAACGGAATCCGAATCGGTGCCGAGCTCGAAGGCATTAAGAAAAAAGCCCGCCGGATGGCGGGCTTTTTTTGTGCGCTGAGGTTTCGAACGCCGGTCGGTTACATCTCTGGCAACCGCCCCCACCGCTATTCCCGCGAAGGCGGGCTTCGCTTTGCTTCGGCGGAGCCGAACATCCAGAGACTTCAGAGCCCTGTCGCGATAAAGCCCTGGATCCCCGCCTTCGCGGGGATGACGGGCCGAGGGCCTCGAACTTACTTGAGCTTGATCTCGCGCAACCGCTCTTCCAGATACCCCTGCGCCGTGATCGGCTCCGGATACCGGCTGGGATTGTCCGCACTGATCGTCGAGGGCAGCACGTCGATCAAAAAGTCCGGGTTCGGATGCAGGAAGAACGGGGTCGAATAACGCGGCTGACGCGCCTTCTCGCCGGGCGGGTTGACCACGCGGTGGGTGGTCGAGGGGTACACATGATTGGTCAGGCGCTGGAGCATGTCGCCGATGTTGACCACGATGGTGTCGGCGTCGGCGGTGAACGGCACCCAGTCGCCCTTGCGCGACTTCACTTCCAGACCTTCCGAGCTGGCGCCGACCAGCAAGGTGATCAGGTTGATGTCCTCGTGCGCGCCGGCGCGCTCGTTGGGGATGTCGTCGGCGGTGATCGGCGGGTAGTGGATCGGGCGCAGGATCGAATTGCCCGAGTCGGTCTTGTCGGCGAAATACTGCTCCGGCAGGCCGATGTGCAGCGCCAGCGCGCTGAGCACGCGCGAGCCGAGGTTGTCGAGCGCCTGGTACAGGCCGTAGGCCTGTTCGCGGAACTCGGGGATTTCCTGCGGCCACAGGTTCGGCGGCATGTCGCCGGCGTACTTGGAATCGCGCGGGATCTCGCGGCCGACGTGCCAGAACTCCTTCAGATCGAAGTGCTTGGCGCCCTTGGCCGTCTCCACCCCGAACGGGGTGTAGCCGCGCGCGCCGCCGCCGCCGGCCACGTGGTACTTGCGCTTGACCTCATCGGGCAGCGCGAAGAAGCGCTTGAACAGATCGTAGGACTGATCGATCTGCTCGGCCGAGATGCCGTGGCCGCGAATGCCGGCGAAGCCCCATTCGCGGTAGGCCGCGCCGAGCTCGGCGACGAAGGCTTCGCGGTCGGTGTCGAAACGGCGGATGTCGAGGGTGGGAATCTGACTCACGTTGAGTTCCTGCCTAATGTCTCTTCCGAATAGGCGGCTATCTTCGCTCAAAGCCGGCGTTGGCGCGCAACTTGGCCGCGTTTGGCACGCTTTCGCCCCATCCCGGCACGGCCGGGCGGATGAACGCCGCGCCGCCAGGCTGAACGCGGCGGGTCCGCGGCGCCGAACCCGCCGTCCGGCGGTGTTGCACGCCGGTGTTACACGTTAAAGTCGCGCCCCCGACCCGGCGCCGCGCGCCGGCTGCACCCTTCTTCGCCGAGACCTTCGCGCATGGACGACCTCGCCGCCCGCACCGCTTTTTCTGCGCGCCGCGCCCTGGCTTGGCTGACCGGCTTCACCCTGAGCAACGCCGCGATCGCCATCGCCATCGCCGCGCTCAACATCCCCTTCGCCCACTTGGCCGAGCACTGGAAGGGCGCGATCTTCCTGACCCTGGCCCTGCCCGGGCATTTCGTCTTCTTCGGCGCCCTGCTCGGCCTGATTCCGCTGCTGCTGGGCCGGATCGGCCGGCGCATGCGCTGGATGACGGTGTCGGCGGTGATCCTGCAGGCGGCCTGGATCTGCTTGCTGGTGACCGACGCCAAGGTGTTCGCGCTGTACCGGTTCCACCTCAACGCGATGGTCGCCAACATGGTGTTCGGCGGCGCCATGCAGGACCAGGTGGTCTTCTCCGGTACGGTCTGGGGCCTGATCGCGTTGGCGGTGGCCAGCGTGCTGGCGCTGGAAATCGGCCTGGCCTGGCTGTGGTGGCGCGCGCTGGACCGGCGGCCGGGGCTGAACAAGATCGTCAAGGCCTGGTGGGTGGCGCTGGCGGTGATGCTGTTCGGCCAGGCGATGGTGGCCTACTCCGACGCCCGCGGCGACCGCACGGTGATGTCGCAGCTGCCCTATATCCCGTGGGCGCAGCCGATCACGCTGAAAGATTCGCTGCAGCGCTTCGGCGTGGAGAGCGACGCGTCCGCCAGCCTGCCCGGCGTCGGCGAGGGCTTGCTGAACTACCCGCGCCGCCCGCTGGACTGCCAGTCCGCGCCCAAGCTCAACGTGGTGGTGATCCTGCTCGAATCGCTGCGCCACGACGCGCTGACCGCGCAGGTGATGCCCAACACCTGGCGTTTCGCCCAGCAATCGCAGCAGTACGACAACCACTACAGCTCCGGCAACGCCACCCGCTTCGGCGTGTTCGGCCTGCTGTACGGGCTGCCGGGCGGCTACTGGCATCCGATGCTGGCCGAACAGCGCGGCTCGGCGCTGATCGGGCAGATGAAGAAAGACGGCTACGGCATGCACATCTATGGCAGCGCGCCGTTGTACAGCCCGGAATTCGACCGCACCGCGTTCTCGGAAGTGCGCGAACACATCGTCAACGGCCCGCGCGAACGCAAGAGCGCCGAACGCGACATGGCTATCCTGCAGGACCTGCAGCGCGACATCGCCGCCACGCCCAAGGACAAGCGTTTCTTCGGCTTCGTGTTCATGGATTCGCCGCATCAGCCCTATTACCTGCCCAAGGGCTATCCGCCGCTGTTCCAGCCGATGTCGGAGTCGATCAATCCGCTCGAATTCGGCCCCGATCACGACCCGTTGCCGGACTACAACCGTTACCGCACCGCCGTGCACTACGCCGATTCGCTGATCGGCAAGTTCCTGGAGGCGTTGCAGGCCAGCGAATTCGCCGACAACACGGTGGTGTTGATCACCGGCGATCACGGCGAGGAGTTCAACGACCTCAAGCAGAACTACTGGGGCCACAACGGCAACTTCTCCGACTACCAGTTGCGCACGCCGTTCGTGCTGCATTGGCCGGGCAAGCCGGCGCAGAAGTTCGCCCATGCGACCTCGCACGAGGATTTCGTGCCGACGGTGATGAAGCACGCGCTGGGCTGCGCCAACGACACCGCCGATTACAGCACCGGCCGTGATTTGTTCGGCCCGGCTCAGGCGCGGCGGCCGTTGTTGGTGGAGAGTTGGTCGCAGCGCGGGATTCGCCAGGGCGAGTTGACGTATTTGTTCGACAACTACGGTGCGGCGACGGTGATGGATGGCAACTATCGGCCGTTGCCGAAGGCCAAGGTCGATCCGGCGGCGGTGAGTCAGTCGTGGGAGATGTTGACGCGGTTTCAGCAGCGCTGAGTCGCGACGCGCGGCCAAGCAAATTCGCATCCTTTGAAATTCGCCCCCTTTGCAAAAGGGGGCTGGCGCTTGCGAAGGGCGGGTTTCTCAGCGATTCGACTGCGCCGGGGGATTCGCTTTTTGCTTTGCTTTCGCGGCGATTGGAAAGCAAAAGCAAATCCCCCCTAGCCCCCCTTTTTCAAAGGGGGGAACTGCTGGCGCGGTGTTATGAGGGATCGACGCGGGCTTGGAAATTCGCCCCCTTTGCAAAAGGGGGCTGGCGCTTGCGAAGAGCGGGTTGCTCGGCGATTTGGCTGCGCCGGGGGATTTGCTTTTGCTTTGCTTTCGCGGCGATTGGAGAGGAAAAGCAAATCCCCCCTAGCCCCCCTTTTTCAAAGGGGGGAACTGCATGCGTTGGATGGGGGGATCGCATGGATACGGAGCGCGGATACGACGAAGGCCGCTTGCGCGGCCTTCGTCGATTCACGCTCAACGCTACGGCGACCGAATCACACCGCCGCGCGCACCGCGCCAGCCAACGCATCCAGCGTGGTCTGCATCAGCGTCGCATCGTCGGCTTCCACGGTAACCCGCACCACCGGCTCGGTGCCCGACGGACGCAGGAACGCGCGCCCACGGCCGGCGACCGCGGCTTCGGCCTGCTTCAGCGCATCCTTCACCGACGCCGCTTCGGTCGGCTTGGACTGGCCTTCGTAGCGCACGTTGATGGTCTTCTGCGGCACCCGGCTCAGGCCCTGCAGCGCCTGCCGCAGCGACACGCCGCGACGGCTCAGCACTTCCAGCACCTGCAAGGCGCTGACGATGCCGTCGCCGGTGCTGGTGCGGTCCAGGCACAGCAGATGACCGGAGGCTTCGCCGCCGAGCACGCCGTCGTTGGCGATCAATTGCTGGTGCACGTAACGGTCGCCGACCTTGGCGCGGATGAAACCCAGGCCGCGCTGTTCGAACGCGCGCTCCAGGCCGTAGTTGGTCATCAGCGTTCCGACCACCGGGCCCTTCAGGCGCCCGCTTTGCTGCCAATCGGTGGCCAGGATGTAGAGCAGATCGTCGCCGTCGCAAACCACGCCTTCGTGGTCGACGAACATCACCCGGTCGCCGTCGCCGTCGAAGGCGATGCCCAGGTCCGCGCCGGTGCTCTTGACCCGCTCGACCAAAGTCTGCGGATGGGTCGAGCCGACGCCGTCGTTGATGTTCAAACCGTTGGGATCGGCGCCGATGGCGTCGACCCGCGCGCCCAGTTCGCGCAGCACCAGCGGCCCGACCTGGTAGGTCGCGCCGTTGGCGCAGTCCAGCGCGATGCGCATGCCGCTGAGGTCGAAGCCGCGCGGCACCGAGCCCTTGCAGGCTTCCAGGTAGCGGCCGATGGCGTCGCGGGTGCGGATGGCCTTGCCCAGGCGCTCGGATTCGACCGTGCGGAACGGCTGTTCCAGCGCGGCTTCGATCGCCAGTTCGGTGTCGTCGTCGAGCTTCTCGCCTTCGGCCGAAAAGAACTTGATGCCGTTGTCGTAATGCGGGTTGTGCGAGGCCGAGATCACGATGCCGCCGTCGGCGCGCAGCGAACGGGTCAGGTGAGCGACCGCGGGCGTCGGCATCGGCCCCATCAATTGCACGTCCACGCCGGCGGCGACCAGTCCGGCCTCCAGCGCGGCCTCGAACATGTAGTTGGAGATGCGGGTGTCCTTGCCGATGATGACCATCGGGTTGCGCCAACCGCGCCGGGTCAGCGCATGGCCGTAGGCATTGCCCAGGCGCAGCACGAAATCGGCGGAAATCACGCCTTCGCCCACGCGTCCGCGGATGCCGTCGGTACCGAAATATTTGCGAGTCATGTGTATTGGGGCCGGGAATGGGAAATCGGGAATGGGATATCGGAACGTCGCGGCTCGGCGTGGTTCAACGCCATCGGGGGAGCGCCGCGGCGCGAAGTTTGCCGTAAGCGGCGGCGGCGTCGATGGCGCAGGGCTGAACGCGGCCGCTTAGCGCTTCCGGGGTCACGGTTTGGGGCTGGGGGCGGAGCGTGGGGAGTCGGCGATGAAGGCTGCGCGAACGCGCGGCCGGCCGGCGAATCGTCGATCCGCCCGCCTGCGCTTTCACGATTCGCGCTTCCCCATTCCCCGTCCCGTCGAGGCGGCCTCAAGCCGCTTCGACGTCGTCCTCGGGCTGCGGCTGCTTCATCATCATCGCCAGCAGGTGCGAGAGGCGGTCGCGCATTTCGCGACGGTCGCAGATCTGATCGACCGCGCCGTGTTCGACCAGGAACTCGCTGCGCTGGAAGCCTTCCGGCAGTTTCTCGCGCACGGTCTGCTCGATCACGCGCGGGCCGGCGAAGCCGATCAGCGCTTCGGGTTCTGCCATGTTGATGTCGCCGAGCATCGCGAACGAGGCCGACACGCCGCCGGTGGTGGGATGGGTCATCACCGAGATGTACGGCAGGCCCGCCGCGCGCAGGCGGCCGAGCGCGGCCGAGGTCTTGGCCATCTGCATCAGCGAGAACAGGCTTTCCTGCATGCGCGCGCCGCCGCTGGCGGTGAAGCACACGAACGGGCTGCCGATCTGCAGCGCGGTTTCCGCGCCCAGGGTGAAGCGTTCGCCGACCACCGAACCCATCGAGCCGCCCATGAAGGCGAAGTCGAACGAGGCCGCGACCAGCGGGCGCTGCTTGAGCGTGCCGCGCAAGGTGATCATCGCGTCGCGCTCGCCGGTGGCTTTCTGCGCGGCCTTGATCCGCTCGGCGTACTTCTTCTGGTCCTTGAACTTGAGCACGTCGGTCGGGCCCAGGCCGGCGCCGATCTCGGTGGTGCTGCCCGGGTCGAGCAGCGCCATCAGGCGCACCCGGCCGCGGATCGGCATGTGGAAGCTGCACTTGGGGCACACCTCGAGGTTCTCCTCGAGCTCGGGGCGGTACAGCACGGCGCCACAGCGCTCGCACTTTTCCCACAGCCCCTCGGGCACGCTGCGCCGCTTGGCCGCCGACGATTCGGTGCGAATACCCGACGGCATGAGTTTCTTGAGCCACGACATGCGTTGAAATCTTCCTGTTCTGGCTGACGATGATGGAACGGTGCGATGACGCTCGCGTGGGCGGCACCGGTCCGACGAGGGAGTCTAGCGCAGCGGGCCGGGCCTCCCGCCGCCCCGTTCAGGTCGGCGCGGCACCGGCGCCGCGGGGTTGGCCGGCTCAGCCGGTGTGGTCGAGGGCCTGTCTCAGCGGTGCCAGAAACGTGCGCGCGGCCTGGGCGGCGGCCTCGGCGCTGCCAGTCTCGGCCAATGCCGCGACCAGGGCGCTGCCCACCACCACCCCTTCGGCCTCGCGCGCCATGGCCGCCGCGCTGGCGGCGTCCTTGATGCCGAAACCGGCCACCACCGGCACCTTGGCGCGCTGGCGGATGCCGTGCAGGCGGTCGTTGGCGGCGCCGGCATCGAGCCGGTCGGCGCCAGTCACGCCGGCGAAGCTGACGTAGTACAGATAGCCCTGGGCGTCGTCGCACAGCAGCGCGATGCGCTCGTCGGTGGTGGTCGGCGAGGCCAGCAGGATCAGCGCCAGGCCGGTCGCGGCGAACGCCGCGCGCAGTTCGGCGGCTTCTTCCGGCGGCAGATCCACCAGCAGCACCCCGTCGACGCCGGCGGCGACCGCGTCGCTGGCGAAACGCTCGGCGCCGCGGATTTCGATCGGATTGAGATAGCCCATCAGCACCACCGGGGTGTCGCCGTCGCGGCCGCGGAATTCGCGCACCGCCTGCAGCACCCAGCCCAGGCCGGCGCCGCGCGCGATCGCGCGCTCGGAGCTGCGCTGGATGGTCGGGCCGTCGGCCATCGGGTCGGAGAACGGCACGCCGAGTTCGATCACGTCGGCGCCGGCCTCGACCAGGGCGTGCATCGCCGGCACGGTCGCTTCCAGCGACGGGTCGCCGGCGGTCAGGAACGGGATCAGCGCCTTGCGCTTGGCGGCTTGCAGTTGTTGGAACTTGGCGTCGATGCGGTTCATGCGGGCGGGAGAGAAGTGAGCGTGGAGGAGTGAGGAGTGAGCGGAATCAAAAGCGGCGTGGAGAACCCCAGAGCGAGAGACTGATTGCCTTCTCTCACTCCTCACTCCTCCACGCTCACTCCTTGCTCAAAAATGCAGCCCTTCGCGGCCGGCGGCGGTCAGGAACGGGATCAGCGCCTTGCGCTTGGCGGCTTGCAGTTGTTGGAACTTGGCGTCGATGCGGTTCATGCGGGTGGGAGAGAAGTGAGCGTGGAGGAGTGAGGAGTGAGCGGAATCAAAAGCGGCGTGGAGAGCCCCAGAGCGAGAGACTGATTGCCTTTCTCTCACTCCTCACTCCTCCACGCTCACTCCTTGCTCAAAAATGCAGCCCTTCGCGGCCGGCGATGGTATGCACGTCCTTGTCGCCGCGGCCGGACAGGTTGCACAGCACCACCTGATCCTTCGGCATCGTCCGTGCCAGCTTGATCGCCTGGGCGATGGCGTGGCTGGATTCCAGCGCGGCCAGAATGCCTTCGGTGCGCGCCAGGGTGCGGAACGCGTCGAGCGCTTCTTCGTCGGTGACGCCGACGTACTCGGCGCGGCCGGTGTCTTTCAGGAACGCGTGCTCCGGGCCGACGCCGGGGTAATCCAATCCGGCCGAGACCGAATGGGTTTCGATGATCTGGCCGTCGTCGTCGCACAACACGTAGGTGCGGTTGCCGTGCAGCACGCCCGGGCGGCCGGCCGCGAGCGAGGCCGCATGGCGGCCGCTGTCGATGCCGTCGCCGGCCGCTTCGGCGCCGACGATGCGCACCGAGGCGTCGTTCAAGAACGCGTGGAACAGGCCGATGGCGTTGCTGCCGCCGCCGACGCAGGCGGTGATCGCGTCGGGCAGGCGGCCGTATTCGGCCAGCATCTGCGCCCGCGCCTCGCGTCCGACCACGGCGTTGAAGTCGCGGACCATGCGCGGGTACGGATCGGGGCCGGCGACGGTGCCGATGATGTAGAAGGTGTCGCGCACGTTGGTGACCCAGTCGCGCATGGCTTCGTTGAGCGCGTCCTTGAGCGTCTGCGAACCGCTGGTCACCGGCACCACGGTCGCGCCGAGCAGCTTCATCCGGTAGACGTTGATCTTCTGCCGCTCGATGTCGGTCGCGCCCATGTAGACCACGCACTCCAGGCCCAGGCGCGCGGCCACGGTGGCGCTGGCCACGCCGTGCTGGCCGGCGCCGGTCTCGGCGATGATCCGGGTCTTGCCCATGCGGCTGGCCAGCAGCGCCTGGCCGATGGTGTTGTTGATCTTGTGCGCGCCGGTGTGGTTGAGGTCTTCGCGCTTGAGCAGGATGCGCGCGCCGCCGACTTCGTCGCTCAGCCGCTGCGCGTGATAGATCGGGCTGGGCCGGCCGACGTAATGGGCCAGATCGCGCTCGAATTCGGCGATGAACGCCGGATCCACCCGGGCCGCGTCGTAGGCCTTGGCCAGTTCTTCGATCGGCGCGATCAGGGTCTCGGCGACGAAGCGGCCGCCGTAGCGGCCGAAATGGCCGTTGGCGTCGGGGTAGGCGTGGAAATCGATGGGCTGGACGGGAGCGTTCGGTTCGGCGGACATCGGCTGGGCGTTGGTTGCGAGGGGGCCGCGCGCGGTGCGGCGGTAGGTGGAGTTTAGGGCATCGCGGCGACAACCGTACGGGTGGGCCGGGCACGGAATGGGACGCCCTAGCCGTTTCGGGCCCGGTTCGGCAAAGCCCGGGGGATCGGCGCCCGATCCTTTTCGCAGCCCGGACTCGCAGCTCGCCCGGCCACCGCCGCGGCGGTCGTCGCGAACCCGCGCGAGCCAAACGCCGCCAGATGCAAACAATCGCGCGACGCGAATCGACGCCGACGCAGCCAGCGACGCGGTTCGACCGCGCGCGGCGTTCATCGCCGCTACGCGCTTCGGACCGCCGTCGCCGAGTCGACGTGACCGGCATCATCGCGACGCATCGACCCGCGCCACGGATCGACGACGCGCGCGAACGCCGCATCGTTGCCGAATGCTCCGCCACCGGGAATTGGTTTTCGCGCAAGACATGAA
This sequence comes from Pseudomonas sp. CGJS7, assembly GCF_036961695.1. Lineage (NCBI taxonomy): Bacteria > Pseudomonadati > Pseudomonadota > Gammaproteobacteria > Pseudomonadales > Pseudomonadaceae > Pseudomonas > Pseudomonas sp. CGJS7. The sequence goes on from NZ_JBAMDI010000144.1 coordinate 12,845, forward strand.
AACCGAGCGGCCGCATCGTTGCCGGAAAAAAGTAAAACCAACGATGACATCGACAAACCCATGCGCGCGCATGATCGCATCGCGCTAATCGCAGTGATGTCAGTCACGCATCGAATTCGGCCAATACGCGCGGAAAACAACGATTAACTCACTTACGGCGCAATCGATGCGCGCTTATGAAATAGAGAGCGACTCTGCACATTTATTCTCATGAAGCATTCGCAACGACGAACTGAAACAGTTGATTAGGATGATCGCCGTCAACGCCGATGAATCGTCGGCGCCGATCGCGGCAACGCCGCACGCGCGATCGTCCTTCTTCAAGACCGGCCCATTTCGACGATGCGCACCACGCGCATCGCTCGCCGGCCGCAGCACGACCGAGCATTCCCCACGAAGTGAAAGGAAGCCTTTATGAGCCTTGGAATCAGGCGTTTGCCAACCCCTTCCCTGCCCCATGCTTCGCTCATCGCACCAGAACCCGACGCGGACCGCTGCGTTCACCGCTCGATCTCGCGCCAGGCCGCGCTCACGCCCGATGCAGTGGCGGTGGAATCGGCCGCGGGATGTCTGAACTATCGCGAACTGGAAACCCGCTCCAACCGTTTCGCTCATCGCTTGATCGCCGCCGGCGTGGCCCGCGGCGATCTGGTCGCGGTGCAGATGGAACGTTCGCTCGAACTCGCCGTCGCCCTGCTCGGCATTCTCAAGGCCGGCGCGGCTTACGTGCCGATCGACACCCGCGCGCCCGCGGCCCGGCGCGATTTCATCCTGCGCGAAGCCAAGGCCAAACTGCTGACGGTGCGGACCGCCGGCGATGCGCGGTTCCCCGACGATCTGCAAGGCGGCGCCGAGTCCGGCGACGGCCACGACGATGTGCATGTCGGTCCCGACGCGATACCGCGCATCGGCGTGGACGAACGCGATGAGAGCTGGGTGCGTTTTCCCGACCACGCCCCCGCCATCGAAGCCGCCGCCAGCGATCTGATGTATGTGCTCTACACCTCCGGCACCACCGGCGATCCCAAGGGCGTGATGATCGAACACGCCGGCATCGCCAACATCCTGCACTGGATGGTCCAGGCTTATAGCTTCACTGCGCAAGACCGGCTGCTGCAAAAAACCCCGTACACCTTCGACGCCTCGGTGTGGGAATTGTTCCTGCCCTTGATCAGCGGCGGCGCGGTGGTCATGGCCGAGCCCGACGGGCACCGCGATCCGGCCTACCTGGCCGCGGCCGTGCGCGCGCTGCGCATCACCACCTTGCAACTGGTGCCGTCGATGCTGCGGCACGTGATCGAGCAAGCCGAGTTCGCCGGCAACGCGAGCCTGCGCCATCTGTTCTGCGGCGGCGAAGCCTTGTCGCGCGAACTGGAAGCCGCGGTGCTGGACCGCTTCGACCTACCGCTGCATAACCTGTATGGGCCGACCGAGGCTTCGATCCAGGTGCTGACCTGGACCTGCCGCAGCGACGACCGCCGCGACTACGTGCCGATCGGCCACGTCATCGACAACGTCGTCGCCTGCGTGCTCGATTCCAAGGATCGGCCGGTCGCCGTCGGCGAAGTCGGCGAGCTGCATCTGGGCGGCGTCGCGCTCGCCCGCGGCTACCTCGGCCGCCCGGAGATGACCGCGAGCAAGTTCGTGGTCCGCCCCGAGCTCGACGCGCCCTACGACCGGCTCTACCGCACCGGCGACCTGGTCCGCGAACACGCCGACGGCAGTTTCGAATTCGTCGGCCGCATCGACGATCAGATCAAGATCCAGGGCTATCGGGTCGAACTGGGCGAAATCGAATCCAGGCTGCGGCGCATCCCCTCGGTCGGCGACGCCGCGGTGATCGCGGAGAAATCCGCCAGCACCGGCGCGGTGCGCTTGACCGCGTATCTGGAAACCTCGTCGCAGTCGCTGGAGCTGCGCGAGTTGCGCACGCAACTGGCCGCGCACCTGCCCGACTACATGATCCCGGCGCAGTTCAAACTGGTCGAACGCTTCCCGCTGACCGCGCACGCCAAGCTCGACAAGGCCGCGCTGCAACGCCTGCCGAGCATCGCCTTGACCGGCGCCAGCGCCGGCGACCGCGCCAGCAACGACATGGAACGCACCCTGGCCGGTCTGTGGTCGGACATGCTCGGGGTGGAATCGGTCGGCGTGGAGGACGATTTCTTCGAACTCGGCGGCGATTCGATGACCGGCCTGTTGATGATCGCCAAGGCCAAGAAGCAGCGCATCGTGCTGACGCCGCAGGAACTGTTCCGGCTGCGCCGCATCGACGCGATCGTCTCGGCGATCTCGCTGCGAACGCCGGCGGCCGCGCACTAGAGGCCAACGCCGCGCGCCGATCCGAACCCGCACGCACCGCCGCCGACCTATCGTCCCGGCGGCCGATGCGCGCGCTCGTTCGTGTCGGTGCGCGGCTGCGCTGCGCGCCGCGCTTGCCAGATTCGCGCCCACTACCGATCCGCCGCCGCGGGAGCGCCATGCCTGCGCCCCGGCTGCGCCCTTTTACGTCCGCGATGCCATGCATCCGCGCAGAGGTCCCCCATGATGAACACGCTGGATACTTTCGAACCCACCGCCTCCGCCAACGCCGCCGACGCGCCCGTCGTCGCGCCGGAACCCGCCGCGCGCAACCAGCCGCTGTCTTACACCCAGGAAAGCCTGTGGCTGCTCGATCAAATGTCCGACCGGGAAAGTCCGGCTTATAACGAGTCGCTGGCGTTCCGCATCGACGGCGCGCTGGAAGTCGAGCACCTGCGCGAAGCGCTGCGGCTGGTGGTGCTGCGCCACGACACCTTGCGCACCCGCTTCGCCGAAGTCGACGGGCAGCTGCGCGCGATCGTCCACGAGGACGCGCGCGTGACCCTGGAAACGCCGGATCTGCGCAGCGACGCCGAGCCCGAACAGGCCGCGCAAGCGCTGATCGACGCGGCCGGCCGGCAACCATTCGACCTGCGCGAAGGGCCGTTGCTGCGCGCGGTGCTGGCGCGGGTCGGCGACAGCGCCTGGGTCCTGGGCCTGACCGCCCACCACATCATCGTCGACGGCTGGAGCCTGGGTCTGATCCTCGACGAACTGAGCAAGCATTATCTGTCGTTGAGCCGGTTCAAGCGGCCGGCGCAACTGCCGGAACTGGAACTGCGCTACGGCGATTACGTGCGCCAGCAACGCGACGCGTTCGAGCGCGGCGAGTTCGACGACAAGCTCGATTACTGGAAGCGCAGCCTCGCCGAAGGTCCGGAGTTGCTGCGCTTGCCGACCGATCGCCCGCGCCCGGCGCGGCAGGGTTTCCGCGGCGAGGTGAGGTCGGTGCGGATCGCGCGCGAACGGATCGCGGCTTTGACCGACCGCGCCCAGCGCGAATGCGGCAGCACCCAGTTCAACGTGCTGCTGGCCGCTTACGCGACCTTGCTGCACCGCTACTGTGCGCAAGAGCGGATCCGCATCGGCACCACCGTGCTCAATCGCGACGATGTCGATCAGCTCGCCCTGGTCGGCTGCTTCGTCAACACCGCCGCGCTGAATTTCGATTTCGCCCCGGGTCAGAGCTTTCGCGACCTGCTGCTACGCACCGGCGAAGCCGCGATCGGCCTGTTCGAGCACCAGGACGCGCCGTATCCGAAGGTATTGGAACGCCTCGCGCTGAGCCGCGACCCCAGCCACAACCCGGTGTTCCAGACCATGATGACCGCGCTCGGCAGCCGGCGCATGCTCAACCTGGGCGCCGATATCGTCAGCCGCCACTACCGGGTCGGCCGCTCGGCGGCCAAGTTCGATCTGCTGCTGTATGCGATCGAGCACGAAGGCTTTATCGAGTTCGAGACCGAGTTCAATACCGAGCTGTTCGATGCGGACACCATCGAACGCCTGCTGAGCCACTACCTGCACCTGCTCGACCAACTCGCCCAGGATATCGACGTCGAGATCGAACGCGTGACTATCCTGCCGGACCCGGAACGTCTGCGCATCCTGGAATCGTTCAACGACACCCGCGTCGACTACCCCGCGGGCGACGTGCTGTCGTGGTTCGAGGCCCAGGCCGCGCGCGCGCCCGATGCCATCGCGGTCGAGTTCGAGGACCGCTCGCTCACTTACGCCGAACTGGACCGCACCTGCAACCGCGTGGCCCGCCAGTTGCAAGGCCGCGCCGAGGGCGGCTCGGGCTTCGTCGGCGTGTACATGGAGCGCTCGATCGAGATGGTGGTGGCGCTGGTGTCGATCATGAAGGCCGGCCTGGCCTATGTGCCGATCGACCCGGACTATCCGGCCGATCGGGTGCGCTACATGATCGAAAACTCGCGCGTGCCCTTGGTGCTGACCCAGCCCAGGCACCTGCCGGCGCTGGCCGAACTGGGCGCGAACGCGCTGACCCTGGACGACTTGTCCGCCGACGACGCCAGCGAGCAACCGCTGGCGCGCACGCTGTCGGCGGACTCGCGCGCCTACATGATCTACACCTCCGGCTCCACCGGCCGGCCCAAGGGCGTGATCAACCGCCACGGCGCGCTGTTCAACCGCCTGTACTGGATGCAGCAGGCGTACCGGCTCGGCGGCGACGACCGCATCCTGCAGAAGACGCCCTTCAGTTTCGACGTCTCGGTGTGGGAATTCTTCTGGCCGCTGATGTTCGGCGCGCGCATCGTCCTGGCCGCGCCGGGCGGCCATCGCGATACCGATTACCTCAAACGCTTTATCCGCGAGCGCGCCATCACCACCCTGCACTTCGTGCCGTCGATGCTCAACGTGTTCCTGGAAGAGGACGAACTGGCCGCCCACTGCGCCAGCGTGCGCCGGGTGTTCTGCAGCGGCGAGGCGCTGGCTTACGGCACGGTCGAGCAGTTCCTGCGTGAGCTGCCGTGCGAGCTGCACAATCTGTACGGACCGACCGAAGCGGCCATCGACGTGTCCTACTGGCCGTGCTCGCTCGACTATCCGGGACGGATCGTGCCGATCGGCAAGCCGGTCGCCAACACCACGCTGTATATCGTCGACCGCCATCTGGCCCTGCAACCCATCGGCGTGCCCGGCGAGCTGTGCATCGGCGGCGTGCAATTGGCCGAGGGCTATCACGAGCGCGACGATCTCACCGAGCGCGCCTTCATCGGCGATCCGTACTCCGACGCCGCCGGCGCGCGCCTGTACCGCACCGGCGATCTGGCGCGTTATCGCAGCGACGGCCAGATCGAATACCTCGGACGCATCGACAATCAGGTCAAGCTGCGCGGGTTCCGCATCGAACTGGGCGAGATCGAAGCGGTGACCCGCGCCCTGCCGAGCGTGCGCGAGGCCGCGGTGCTGGTGCACGAGGCCGGAGCCAATCGCATGCTGGTGGCCTATGTAGTGGCCGAGGACGCCAGCGCGCCGTTCGATTCGGCCGGCGCCGCTGCGTTGATGCGCAAGCAACTGCCCGACTTCATGATTCCGCAGCTGTTCGTCGCGATCGAAGCGATTCCGACCAGCGCCAACGGCAAGCTCGACCGCAAGGCTTTGCCCGATCCGCTGGCGGGCGCGGCGTCGCCAGCCGGCCATGAGCCGACGCCTCCTACCACCGCGGCGGAAATCGCCCTGACCCGGATCTGGTCGGAGGTGCTGGGCAACGACCGGATCGGGATCGACAGCAATTTCTTCCAGCTCGGCGGCGACTCGATCCTCAGCATCCGCATCGTCGCGCGCCTGCGCGAGTTGGGTTACGCGGTGGAAGTGCGCGAGTTGTTCGCGCATCCGAGCGTGCGCGAACTCGCCCGCCACCTGCGCGCCGCCGAAGCCGCCGGTCCGGCCGATCTGCCCGCGCCGCTGGCGCTGGTCGCGGCCGAGGACCGGCCGTTGTTGCCGGCCGGCATCGAAGACGCCTGGCCGTTGAGCCTGCTGCAGTCGGGCATGATTTATCACTCGGTGCTGCACCCGGATTCGCCGGTGTACCACGACATCTTCAGCTACGACTTCAGCGGTCCGGCCGATGCGGCGGTGCTGAGCGAAGCGCTGCGGCGGGTGACGGCGCAACGGCCGCAGCTGCGCTCGCTGTTCGATCTGGCCAGCTACAGCGAGCCCTTGCAGTTGATCCTGGCGTCGCGCGAGCCGCAGGTCGGCGTCGCCGATCTAACCGCGCTGACGCAGGCCGAACAGGACGCGGCCATCGCCGAATGGACCGAGCAGGAAAAGCGCCGCGAGTTCGATCTGGAAGCTGCGCCGCCGGTGCGGTTCCAGATTCATCTGCGCGGCGAACAGCGCCTGAGCCTGACCCTCGCGTTCCATCACATCGTGCTGGACGGTTGGAGCGTGGCCTTGGTGGTCGAGCAAATACGCCGAACCTACGCGGCCCTGCTCGATGGGCGCGAGGCGCCGACGGTGTCCGAGCGCGTTCCCTACAGCGCTTACCTCGCCCTGGAACGCGCCGCGATCGACGATCCCAGGCAATCGGCGTATTGGCTGGAGCAGGCCACGCAGATCGGAGCGAATACCTCCATCGCCGCCGACAATCGGCCCGCGCGGCCGCAATCGAGCGAACGTCGCCTGCCGACCGCGCTGGCCCTGGCCTTGCAAGGATTGGCCGAGACCATCGGCGTGCCGTTGAAGACCGCTCTACTGGCGGTGCACTTGCGCGCCATCGCCCAGGTGGACGCACTGCGCGGCGAAGGTGTCGCGACCACCGGACTGGTCGTCAACGGCCGCCCGGAGCTGGCCGGCGCCGAAGACGTCGCCGGTCTGTTCCTCAATACCCTGCCCTTGGCCCTGCACCGCGACCCCGACGATGCCGGCGCGCTGCTGCGCCATGTGTTCGCCCAGGAACAGGAGATCCTCGCCCACCGCCGCTATCCGCTGGTCGAACTACTGCGCGTCAGCCAGCGCGAGGCCCTGTTCGACAACGTGTTCAACTACACCGACTTCCGCGTTTACCGCGAGGAGCACGAGCGCGAATCGGTGCGCATCGTCGGCGCGCACTACTTCGAACAGACCAACTTCGCGATGGTGATCCACGCCCATCGCAATCCCTTCGACGCGAGCCTGGGACTGGCGGTGAACTTCGACGCCGCGCGGGTCGCGGCCGAGACGGTCGCCGCGTATCTGGATGCGTGGTTCCACGCCGCTTCGGTGTTGACCGGAACCGCCGACACGGCCACGCCCGCACCGGTGGCCGCGAGCGCGCACGAACTCGCGCTGCAGCAACAGTTGAGCGACATCCTCGCGCTGGCCATCGGCGTCAAGCAGGTCGGCCTGGATGAGCGCTATCTGGAACTCGGGCTCAACTCGATCAACGCCATCCGCGTCGTCGCCCGGCTCAAGCGCCAGGGCGTTCCCTTGTCGCTGCAAACGCTGTTCGCCTGCGCGAGCGTGCGCGAACTGGCGGCGAATCTGGCCGCCGCGCAAACCGGCGGTTCGGCCCCGGTCCGCGAATCGGCGCGCATCGCAGCGTTCGAGCTGGCCGGCCGCGCCCGAGAAAGCTTCGGCGCCGACATCCTCGCCGCTTATCCGGCCACCGCGATGCAGTTGGACATGATCCGCCATCACGACGCCGAGCCGGCGCAGGCGCGTTATCACGACGTATTCGCGTACCGCTTCGCGCTACCGCTGGATATCGAGCTGCTGCGCGGCAGCCTGCAACGCTTGCTCGATACCCACGAAACGCTGCGCACCAGTTTCGAACTCGACGCCGCGCCCGAGCCGCTGCAACGCGTGCACGCCCACGTGCCGGTGGCGCTGGAAACGACCGACCTGGAAGCCCTGCCCGAGGCGGCGCGGGACGCCGCGTTCGGCGAATGGTTCGAACAGGAAAAGGCCCAAGGCTTCGATTGGTTGCAGCCGACGCCGATGCGTTTCCACGCGCATCGCCACGACGCCGGCGCTTTTACCCTGAGCCTGAGTTTCCATCACGCGATCATCGACGGCTGGAGCCTGTCACGCCTGATCGCCGAATTCGTGCGCGATTACAGCGCGGCATTGAACCGGCAAACCCGTCCGGCCGCGACGACGGTTCCGGCGCTGACTTACCGCGATTACGTCGCCATCGAACGCGAAAGCCGCAACTCGGATGCGGCCCGCTCGCTGTGGCGCGAGGAACTGCGCGACAGCGCGTTCGCGCCGTTCCCCCGCTTCGCCGGCACTGAGCCGGCCGCGCGCTGGAGCGAGACCAAGCTCAGCCTGGAACCGGCCCTGCAAGCGGCGCTGAGAGATCTGGCCTCGCGCGCGGGCGCCGGCCTGAAGCAGGTCTTGCTGGCCGCGCATCTGGCGGTGATCGCGCACTTGCAGGACCAGCCCGATGCGACCACCTGCGTATTCGCCGGCGGCCGGCCGGAGGAAGAAGACAGCGAACAGCTGATCGGCATGTTCCTCAACTTCATTCCGTTCCGGCAGAACCTCGCCTCGGGTTCGTGGCGCGAAGCGGTCGCCGCCTGCTTCGCCACCGAGCAGCGCCTGCTGCCCGGCCGGCGTTACCCGCTGGCGGACATCGCCCGCGATCACGGCCGCGAATGGATCGCCCAGACCGCCTTCAATTACACCCGTTTCGACGCTTACGGCGAGATCGCCGCCGACGGCGCGGGATCGGGACAGGCATTGCAGGAGGTGCGCTGGTTCGAGCACACCCATTTCGCCCTGCTCGCCAACGCCGGCTACGACCTCGGCCAGCAGCGCCTGATCCTGACCCTCAACGCCGACGCACGCGAGATTCCGCAGTCCGCGCTGGAAACCATCGCCGGCTTGTACGCCGCGGTGCTGACCCGAATGGCGGCGGACGACGGCGCGCCCGCGCTCGAACGCGGCGACGCCGTGACCGAGGCCTTGGCCGGCCTGCGCAGCGACGCCTGAACCCATACCGCCACGGAGACACCGATGCATATCCGCAATCCCAAGAAAGTGCATGCCCCGATCGCGGCGTATTCGCATCAGATCGAAATCGCCGCCAACGCGCGCTGGCTGGTGCTGTCCGGCCAGATCGGCCGCCGCGGCGACGACAGCGTGCCGGCCGATCCGATCGAACAAATCGAAGTCGCGCTGGAGAATCTGCGCCTGAACCTGGACGCCGCCGGCATGGGCGTCGGCGATCTGGTCAAGCTCACCTTGTATCTGGTCGGCGATATCGATGCGACGCGGCGGCGCGCGGTGTTCGGCGCCTGGCTCGGCGAACACCGGCCGTGCACGACGCTGCTGTACGTCTCGGCGCTGGCCGCGCCCGAGTACCGGGTCGAAATCGACGCCTGGGCCGCGGCCGAATTCGCCGCCGACTTCAGCGACGGCTGACCGTCGCCGGCCCACCCTTCCCTCAATCACTTCATCGAGACAATCCTCATGAGCGCGCAAACCACGCAACCCGACGCAAACGTTCGCACCCATACTCAGTCCGACGGCTACGTCTCGCACTACCGCCAATGGGGCGACACCAACGCCGATGATCTGGTGGTGATCCTGCACGGCGGCATCAGCCATTCGGCCTGGCAAGCGCCGCTGGCGCAGGCCGTGGTCGCACACCCCGATCTGGCCTTCGTCGCCCTGGACCGGCGCGGTTCCGGCCTCAACACCCAGGGGCGCGGCCATCTGCTCTCGCAGGAACGCGAAATCGAAGACGTGGCCTCGTTGCTGCGCGCGCTGTCGGCCTCGCACCGCCGCGTGCATCTGGCCGGCTGGTGCTTCGGCGGCCAGATCGCTTCGATCGTCGCCGCGCACCTCGCCGGCGAGGCGCTGATTTCCAGCCTGGTCCTGATCGCGCCGGGCTTCGTCTTCAACGAGCGCTACGGCGATGTGCTGCGCTTGTCGATGCAGGCCGTGGCCGAAGTGGTCGAAGAACTCGGCACCCATCCGCCGATCGACCGCGCGTTCGTGCCGGTGCCGTTGCAGATCGCCGATTTCACCAGCGATCCGGACTGGCAGCGTTACGTCGCCGACGACGAACTGCGTCTACGCCGCGTTTCGCAGGGCACGGTGGCGGTGTGGAACGAACTGGCCAACCGTTCGCGCGCGGGCGTGCTGTCGGAACTCGGCGATATCCCGCTGCTGGCGGTGTTCGGCCGCCAGGACCGGCTGGTCGACAACGACGGCGTCGCCGCGCTGCTCAAGCAGCAAGTGCGCGGCCCGGCGCCGGAAATCGTCTACGTCGACGCGCCGCATGCGATCCAGTTCGAAATGCCCGAGCGTCTGGCCGAACTGGTGGTCGGCTTCCTGCCGCGCGGCCAGTTGCAGCTCGCGGCTACGGGCTGATCGCCCGACTTGCCGCCATCGACGATCCGATCGGCGCCGATCGGATCGTCGTGCAGGCACCGCGCCGCCCGCACCCGCCCCAAACCGAGAGCTCCATGGACGTACGCAGCACATTGCGCGACCTCACCCTGATGTCGGCGAGCACCATCACCATCATCGGCACCACCGTCATCGCCGCGTCGCTGCCGCAGATGACGGTGGCTTACGCTGCCGAGCCGCACAGCGCGTATCTGGTCAAGGTCGCGCTGACCCTGCCGGCCTTGGCCGCGGCGATCTCGGCGTTGTTCACCGGCTGGGCCATCGACCGCTGGGGGCGCAAGCCGATCCTGATCGCCGCGCTGGCGCTGTACGGCGTCGCCGGCGCGTCCGGGTTCTTCATCGAATCGCTGCACCTGCTGTTGCTGAGCCGCTTCGCGCTGGGCTGGTCGATCGCCGCGATCATGGCCTGCGCCACCACCTTGATCGCCGACTACGCGCAACGGGCCAAACTCGGCGGCGCGATGGGCCGGCAGTCCTTGTTCATGGCCCTGGGCAACATCCTGTTCGTGTTTCTCGGCGGCGTGCTGGCCTCGTTCCACTGGCGCTGGCCGTTTCTGATCTATCTGATCGCGTTCGCGATCCTGCCCGGCGTGCTCTGGCTGGTGCGCGAACCCGAGCCGACGCGCGCGCCGGTCGCCGATGCGGCCTCGCCGCGCTTGCGCCTGGGCGCCGACACCGGCCTGGCCTTCGCGCTGATCTGCGCGATGGGCTTCATCAACATGGTCGCTTACTTCATGGTCCCGGTGTATCTGCCGTTCCACCTGCGCGGCTTCGAGAATTCCAGCAGCGTGCGCGTGGGTTTGTTGCTGGCGGTGGTCGGTCTGGCCTGGGGCGCGTCGTCGCTGACTTATCGCTGGGTCGGCCAGCGCTTGCGCCACGCGCGCATTCTCGCGCTCGGTTTCGGCTTGAGCGGCGGCGGGCTGATCGCGCTCGGGCTGGCCACGGATTATCCGCAGGCCTGCGCCGCGCTGGTGCTGATCGGATTGGGGCTCGGCATGAACGTGCCCAACTTCAACGCCTGGCTGCTGTCGATCGTGCCGGCGCCGGTCAAGGGCAAGGCGGTCGGGCTGCTGGTGTGCAGCGTGTTTCTCGGTCAGTTCTTCTCGCCGGTGCTGACTCAGCCGATCGTCGCCGGCGCCGGTATCGCCCACGCCTATGCCGTCGCCGGCGGTGCGGTAGTCGCGCTGGCGGCGGCGGTGTCGCTGATCGTGTCGGCGCGCGCGGCGCCGGCCGCGCGCGAACGCGCGGTGTCCGAGCGCTAGCGCGATGCGGAGCTGCGACCGCGGTTGCCGCCGCGCGGGCGCGACTGCGCTAGCGTCATCGCTCTAACGCATGAACCGTCCTTCATCGAACCACCCGAGGAAACCCGCATGATCGCTACATCGCTCCGCTACGCCTTATGCGCCGCGCTCGCGCTCGGCCTGCCGACCGCCGCGTTCGCGCGCGATGCGCAAGCCGCGCCGGCGGCGAACACCGACGCGGCGACGCGCTTCGCCAATCCCGACACCCTGGTCGCGCCGAACGGCTATTCGCATGCGGTGTCGGTCGCGGCCGGACGCACGGTCTATGTGTCCGGACAGATCGCGGTGAACGCCAAGGGCGAACTGGTCGGCGGCAACGACGTCGGCGCCCAGGCCGAACAGGTGTTCGCCAACCTCGACACCGCCTTGAACGCCGCCGGCGCTTCGTTCGCCGACGTGGTCAAGCTCACCATCTACGTCACCGACATGAACCAGATCAAGGCGCTGCGCGCGGCGCGCGACAAGCGCATCGACGCACGCCGCCCGCCGGCCAGCACCGCGGTGGAAGTCAGCCGCTTCGTCAAGGAAGGCGTGTTGGTCGAAGTCGACGCGATCGCGGTGGTGCGCTGAGCGGCGAGCGCGGATTCACTCGACGTGGCAATCCGCGCGCCGCACTTCCTCGACGAACTGACGCATCTTGTCGCCGTCCTTCAACCCGGGCGCGCTTTCGATCCCGCTGGATACGTCCACGCCCCAGGGCAAGGTCGCCAGGATCGCTTCGAACACATTGTCCGGGGTGATCCCGCCGGCCAGCACGAAGGGTTTTTGCACGCCGACCGGAATGCGCTTCCAGTCGAAGGTCTTGCCGCTGCCGCCGCTGCCGCCCTTGGCGTGGCTGTCGAACAGGAAACCGGCGGCGCCGGGGTAGCGCATGTGCAGGGCCGAGGGGTGCTGGTCGGCGAGTTCGCCGCCCATCGGGATCGCTTTCAGGTACGGCACGCCGAAGCCGCGGCAGAACGCGTCGTCTTCGTTGCCGTGGAACTGCAGCAGGCTGGGCCGGACCTGGCGCACGACTTCGCGCACCTCGTCGACCGGGTTGTCGCTGAACAGGGCCACCGCGTCGACCAGCGGCGCCAGCGCCTGGCGCATGGCGCGGGCTTCCTCGGCGGCGACCCGGCGCGAGCTGCCGGCGGCGAACACGAAGCCGATCGCGTCGGCGCCCAGCTCGCAGGCCAGGCGCACGTCGCCGGGGCGGGTGAAACCACAGAACTTGATGCGGGTGCGGAACAAAGTGCGGGGATTCAAAGGCTGACCTCGGCGGGCAATTGACACTCGGCTGGATAGCGCGGGCCCACGAACACCAGGCCCGCCGACGGCGCGGTCGGCCCTGCCACGGTCCGGTCGCGCCCGGCCAGCAACTCGGCGATCCAGCCCTCGGGCTGGTCGCCGCGGCCGACCGGCAGCAAGCTTCCGACAATGTTGCGCACCATGTGGTGAAGAAAGGCATTCGCCTGCACTTCCATCTCCACAATATCCCCGTCCCGGCGCACCCGGATGTACTGCAGATCGCGGCGCGCGTGCGGCGCCTGGCAGTGCACGGTGCGGAACGCGGAGAAGTCGTTTTCCCCCAGCAGGGCCTGGGCCGCCCGGTTCATCGCGTCGGCGTCCAGCGGCCGCCGTTCCCAGCTCAGGTACTGGCGTTCCAGCGCCGGCCGCACCGGCCGGTTCAGGATCCGATAGCGGTAGCGGCGCGCCCGCGCCGAGAATCGGGCGTGGAAATCCGCCGCCACCGGCACGCACCAGCGCACGCACACCGACAGCGGCAGGCGCGAGGTGGTGCCCAGCACCCAGCCGCGCGGCTCGCGCGCGGCCGGCCCGTCGAAATGCACGACCTGGCACGAGGCATGCACGCCGGCGTCGGTACGGCCGGCGCAGGTGACGTCGATGCGCTGGCCGGCGACGAAGCTCAGGGCCTCTTCCAGCGCGGCCTGGACGGTGGGCTCGCCGCGCAGGTCCGGCTCGCCGGGGCGGAACAGCCGCTGCCAACCGGAAAATTCGCTGCCGTCGTATTCCACGCCCAAAGCGAAGCGGCGCACGGGCGCGGCGCCCGGGGCGAGGTCGGAACCGTGTTGTTCTACCGCCATAGCTGGACTGCTCTGCCTTCTCGCTTAGCCAACGCGCCTCAGCTGGCCGCCTCGATCTCGCGCAGCAGGCGCGCGGCCTGCTGGCGGGCGGCGTGGTCGCCGTTGATCAGCACCTCGCCGAGCAACTGGCGGGCGCTGCTTTCATCGCCCAGGTCCAGGTAGGCGCGGGCCAGTTCGATCCGCTCCTGGCCCGGCGAGGCGTTGGCCTGGGCGGCCACCGGCTGCACCGGCTGG
>NZ_JBAMDI010000145.1:0-26517 GCF_036961695.1 Pseudomonas sp. CGJS7
TGACGCGGGCAGGTTCCGTAGCGGGCATCCTGCCCGCGACGGAACCCGGCGCACGTCCTTGTGCGCCGCCCTTCGGGTGTCCTTTTGCTATCGCGAGTTAGATGCGCCGCCGGGCCAGAGCAACGGCAAAAGCAAAAGCAAAAGCAAAAGCGCCTTCATCCGCCCTTCGGGCACCTTCTCAGCCTTGCACTTCCTGCGGTCGCCGCAAGCGGGAGAAGGGCTGGGGCGGCGATGCGGGGAAGGTGCGATTCGAACCGAGCGAATGCTACTCAGCGTGCCAACCACTCCTGGACTAATGGCGGCACCGTCTCCACCGCCGTGCCTTGCAAAAAGCGGTAGAAGCGCGGCACCTCCTGCAACTCCGGCGACACGAACACCCGCTCGGCAGTAGGCGGGGCATAGTCAACTAAGCCAGCAGCGGGGAATACGGTCAGCGACGTACCGATGGCCAAGACCTTATCGGCTTCGGAAAAATGCCCGGCCGATTCGTCCAGATGCCGCACGTTCTCACCGAACCACACCACATCCGGCCGCAACTGGCTGCCCAACTCGCACAGATCGCCGATCTCGATCAGCGGCCCCTTGAGCGTGTACACCCGCGACGGGTCGGCGCTGCTGCGCGCCTTGAGGATCTCGCCATGCACATGGATCACCCGGGTCGAACCCGCGCGCTCGTGCAAATCGTCGATGTTCTGGGTGATCACCACCACCTCGAAGCGCTCTTCCAGCCGCGCGATCGCCTCGTGCGCGGCGTTCGGCCGCGCCGCCAGCACGCCCTTGCGGCGTTCGTTGTAGAAGCGCAGCACCGTGGCCGGGTCGCGCTGGAACGCCTGCGGCGACGCCACGTCCTCCAGGCGGTACTCGTGCCACAGCCCGCCCATGTCGCGGAAGGTTTTCAGGCCGCTTTCGGCGCTGACGCCGGCACCGGTGAATACGACGATCTTTTGCTTCATCTGGCTGCTCGGGGCTGAGGGACGGCGACGCGGCGGCGATTAGGGCTTTCAACCATACCCGCACCGGGCGCATCTGGTTAAGGCGGCCCGCGAAGGCGGGGTGCGACTTTCGGCCGGTGTCGGCCGCGAATCAGCGCTTATCATCGCTGGCAACTAGCAGGAGATGGGAATGATCGCGTATCTGTTGGGTCTGGCCCTGGGCGCCACGCCCGCCGCCTCCACCGCGCCGCCCGCGCAGCCGGCCGGGACCTGGGTGGTGGAGGATGTCACCGTGATTCCCGCCGATACCGATGAGGTGCTGGCGCATCGCACGGTGGTGATCCGCGACGGCAAGATCGAGCGGATCCTGCCGCAGGCAAGCAAGACCAAGGTCAAGGGCGCGGCGGTCGTGGATGGGCGCGGCAAGTATTTGGTTCCCGGCTTCGTCGATGCGCATGTGCACCTCAGCACCGAAGGCGCGATCCGCGACAGCAAGGACGCAGCGATTTCCGGGCTGGATCTGGGCCAGGAGCATCGCTACGACCGCCAGATCATGCTGAATCTGCTCAAGGCCGGAGTCACCGGCGTGGCCAATCTCGGCGGCAGCGCCGGCAGCGATGAAGATCTGCTGCGGTTGCGCGGCGAAATCGACGCGGGCCGGATGGACGGGCCGAAGTTGTATGTGGGCAAGCGCATCAACGGCCCGCGTGCGGCGGTGGCGGTGTCGCCGACTCAGCCGGTGCCGGCGTCGAAACCCGAGTCGCCGACCACCGCCGCCGACGGCATCCTCGCGGTCCAGCGCGCGCGCGAACGCGGCTACGATTTCATCAAGCCCTATCAGTTCCTCAACCGCGAGACCTATCGGGCCATCGTCGAAGAATCCGCGCGCCAGGGCTTCATCACCACCGGCCATCTGCCGGAACTGGGCTGCGCGAGCTGCGCCGACCGCGCCTTCGCCTTCGGCCATCCGATGACCAACATCGCCCACAGCGAGGAACTGGCGCGCTTCGCCCGGATCGAACACGATCTTTCGCCCAAGGACATCGAAGCCCTGGCCCAGGCGGTCTCGGCCAGCGGCATGTCGGTGACGCCGACCCTGGTCACGCTGCGCACCATCGTCGATATGTACGTGCATCGGCAGGTGCCGGCGGTGCCCGGCGGCTGGGACGCTTCGGTCGATGCGGTGACGCGCCTGGATTGGGCGCCGCCGGGCAATCGGTATCTGAGTCAGGCCTTCCGCGATCAAGAAGGCGCCGATGCGTTTTCGGCCGGTTACGACTTCGCCCGCGTGCTGACCCGCGAGTTGTGGAAGCGCAAGGTGCCGCTGACCGTGGGCACCGATGCCGCGCTGCCGGGCTTGGCGTTCGGGGTGTCGGTGCAGCAGGAAATGGTCGAGCTGCGCGAGATCGGGCTCAAGCCGGTGGAAGTGCTGCGCGCGGCGTCGATCAATGCGCATCGGTTGTTCGATCCCAAGGCCGGCAGCGGCGCGGTGCGCGCAGGCGAGCGGGCCAATCTGGTGTTGCTCGACGCCGATCCGCTGGCCGATATCCAGAACGTCGGCAAGATCGCCGGCGTGTTCGCCCAGGGCCGTTGGCTGCCGATGGCGGAGATCGAGCGCAAGCTGGCCGAGGGCGAGGGGTTCGAGCGCGGGTTGCAGCAGCAGCTTCGCGAGCGCAAGCAGGCCGCGCACTGAGGCGGGCGCTCAGCGGGCGAGCAAGCCGATCGCTTGATGGATGCCGAAGGCGTACACGCGCGCGGCGCTGAGCAAGTACAGCGTGTCGCCGCGCCCGGCGATGCGCTCGGCGCGCAGCGGCGCGCCGGTTTCGTCGATTAGCGCGAAGGTTTCGATCAGCGAGGCCTGCGGGCCTGCATCCAGTCCGAGCAAGTGGTAGCTGTCGCGGTCCTCGCCGCCGGCGAACAAGGCATGCTCGCGGAATACGGCGAACGCGTTCGAGTAGCGCGCGGGCGTGGGCACGGTCCATGAGCGGACGATGCGACGGTCGCGCAGCTGCACCAGCGGGAACGCCGAGTAGTAGCACAGCCAGACTTCGTTGTGGCTGGCGAGATTTAGCGCATAACAGTCGACGATGCGATCCAGCGGTGGCGCGGGATCGTAGTGATAGACCGGCGAGCCTTGCGCGTCCCAGGCCACCAGGCCCGATGCGGCGATGGGGTTGTTTGAGGCCAGTCCTTCGTCGAAGTATCCGGTCCAGATCTCGCCGTGCGCGGTGGTCTGCACATGCTCGACCGCATCGCCCAGCGCCATTTCCCGCAGCAATTGGCCGCTACGCGAGTACACCCGGCCATTGAGGTGGCTGTCGCCGCCGCGCGCGCTGGAACGCGAACACACCAGCAACAAGTCGTCGCCCAGCGGCTGCAGATGGTGGATGTTGTAGCGCTCGCCTTCGATGGTCAGGTCCAGCACCGGCTCGCCGTCGAGCCAGGCCTGGGCGCGATAACGTTGCGGCGTGCTCGGGTGGATCTTCGGGAACGCGCCGCTTTCCTCGCGATAGTCCAGGGCTTCGAGCGCATACAGCGTGTAGAGCGTGCGCTGCGGGCCCGGGTCTAACGCGACCAGTTCGCCGGGGCTTTGGAGCAGTTCGACGACGGGCCACAGTTGCAGCGTCTTCATGCGCGAGAGCGAATCCGTTCGAAAGTTGCGATGAATACTAGCGCGAGCGGGCGGCTCAGAAGCGCGGCTCGGTTTTGACCATGCCGGCGGCCTGTGGGTCGAAATCGGCGGGAAAGCGGGTGTTCTCGTCGTACTGTGCGCCTTCGCAACGGCTGGTTTGCAGCTGAGCTTCGCTGAGGTCGGCACCGTGCAATCTGGTCGCATGTCCGTGCCCGTCCAGGCCCAAATCGGCACCGCGCAGATTCGCGCCTATCAAGCGGGTACAGATCAAGTTTGCTCCACGCAGGTCGGCATCGCTGAAATTGCAGCCCGACAGATCGCTGTTGCTCAGCAGTACTCTGCTCAAGCAAGAGCGCGCAAAGCTGCGGCCGCGCAATACCCCGGTACCCATGGCGGCCAGAGTGCTGAAATCGCCGTCCTCGCAATCCCGCGAACCGGGCGGCAAGTAGAACGCGCCCAAATGATCGCCGTGTTCATCGGTGAAAGCCACACGTCGTTTGTCGGTTGCCATCTGGGATCTGCGCGCAGGAATCGATGCAAGGATACCGCGGTGCGGCGATGGCGGTGTGCTGTCAGGACTGCAAGAACGCCAGCAGATCCGCATTGAGCCGATCCTTGTGCGTATCGGTCAGCCCATGCGGCGCGCCGGGATAGACGATCAGCCGGCTGCCCGCGATCAACCGCGCCGACGCGCGGCCGGCGGCATCGATCGGCACCACTTGGTCGTCGTCGCCGTGCACGATCAGGGTCGGCACGTCGAATCGTTTCAAGTCTTCGCTGAAATCGGTGGCCGAGAATGCGGCGATGCTCTCGTAGGTGTTCTTGTGGCCGCCGGCCATGCCCTGCAGCCAGAACCAATCGATCATGCCTTGCGAGGGTTTGGTGCCCGGGCGGTTGAAGCCGAAGAACGGGCCGGCGGCCAGATCCTTGTACAACTGCGAACGGTCGGCGAGCGAGTCCGCGCGCAAACCGTCGAAGACTTCGATCGGCAGGCCGCCGGGGTTGCTGTCGGTCTTGAGCATCAACGGCGGCACCGCCGAGATCAGCGCGGCCTTGCTCACCCGGCCGGTGCCGTGACGGCCGATGTAGCGGGCGACTTCGCCGCCGCCGGTGGAAAAGCCGATCAACACCGCGTCGCGCAGATCCAGGTGCTGGATCAATTCGGCCAGATCGTCGGCGTAGTGGTCCATGTCGTTGCCGTCCCAGGGTTGCGCCGAGCGGCCGTGGCCGCGGCGGTCGTGGGCGATGCAACGGAAACCGTTGCCGGCGAGGAAGAACATCTGCGCTTCCCAGCTGTCGGCGGTCAGCGGCCAGCCGTGGCAGAACACCACGCTGGGACCGTGGCCCCAATCCTTGTAGTACAGCTCGATGCCGGCGCGGGTTCTGAACGTGCTCATGCGGGTTCCGTGGCCATGCGGGTTGCGCACGGATACGGGCCGTCGGCGGCGCGACGGCCGCTGGCGGCGCCGTCCTGGCGGAAACCCTGGGTGGCCGCGAACGATTCGGGCCTGTTTGAAGCCGACGCGGAACCTGCGCGCGAGCGGACAGCGAGATCGCCGATCGCCGACGGCGGTCGCAGTTGCTACCGAATAGCGCGCACAAGCCGCCGGTTCCCGGCCTCAGCCGCCTGCCGACTCGCGGGCGAAGCGGTCGCGGTAATCGCGCGGGCTGACGCCGAGTTTGCGGCGGAAGTGGTGGCGCATGGTGATCGCGCTGCCGAATCCGGTATCGCCGGCGATGCGGTCGATGCTGGCGGCGGTGGTTTCCAGCAACTCGCGCGCGCGTTCGACCCGCGCCTGGATCAGCCAATCGGCCGGGGTGGCGCCGGTGGCGCGCTTGAAGTGGCGCATGAAGCTGCGCTCGCTCATCGTCGCTTCGCGCGCCAGTTCGGCGATCGGCAGCGGTTCGGCCAGGCGCTCGCGCATGCGCTGCAGCAGCGGCGCCAGCGCGCCGCGTTCGCTGCGTTGCACCGGGCGTTCGATGTATTGCGCCTGGCCGCCTTCGCGATGCGGCGCGATCACCAGCCGCCGCGCGACATGGTTGGCGATGCGCGCGCCCCAGTCGCGCCGCACCAGATGCAGGCACAAGTCCAGTCCGGCCGCGCTGCCGGCGGAGGTCAGCAAGCGGCCTTCGTCGACGTACAAGGCGTTGGCGTCGATGTGGATCTCGGGATGGCGCTCGCGCAGGGTTTCGACATAACGCCAATGGGTGGTGGCGCGGCGGCCGTCGAGCAAACCGGTCGCGGCCAACACGAACACGCCCGAGCAGATCGACAGCAGGCGCGCGCCGCGCGCGTGGGCTTCGCGCAGGGCCTGGATCACCGCAGGCGGAACCGGCGTATCGCTGCCGCTCCAGCCCGGGACGATCACCGTGCCGGCGCGGACCAGCCGGTCCAGGCCGGCGTCGGCCTGGATCTTCAGGCCGTACTGCCCGCGCAACGGCCGGCGCTGCGCAGCGCAGGTTTCGAAGCGATACCACTCGCGCGCGGACACCTCGCCGCGCAGCTCCGGCCGCGCCAGCCCGAACACTTCCGCCGCGCACGAGAACTCGAACGCGCACAGGCCTTCGTAGGCGAGCACCGCCACCCGTGGATTGGGCGCGGCGCCGTCGCCGCGCCGGCGTGCTGCGGGCGCTCGTGGCGGGTTTTCGGACTTAGGCATGATTTGATCGATGGTTGGCGATTCCGCCAATGGTGCGCGTTCGCGGCGATCTCGACAATGCACGCATTCCCCGCCACTGGAGCGACCCATGCGCAACGCCGTCACCGACATCCCCGCCGCCGAACCCGCTCAGGCGCTGGCGCATTTCCAGGCGCAGTTCGCCTACGAAACCGACTGCTGGGACACCCACGCGGCGCTGGCCTCGGGCGATCCGGGCTTCGTGCTGCTGGATGTCCGCGGCCCGGAGCAGTACGCGGCCGGCCATGTACCGGGCGCGATCCATCTTCCGCACCGCAAGATCATCGCTTCGCGCATGGCCGCCTACCCGGCATCGACCTTGTTCGTGACCTACTGCGCCGGGCCGCATTGCAACGGCGCCGCGCGCGGCGCGGCGCGGTTGGCCGAGTTGGGCTACCGGGTCAAGCTGATGGCCGGCGGCATCACCGGCTGGCTGGATGAGGGCTTCGCGTTGGCGCAGGGCGGGGCCGAGGCGGCGGCGTGAGCGTTGCGGCGTCGGCGGCGCATGCGGCGCGCGTGCGCCGCGCCGGTCCCGACGATGCGCCGGTCTTGCGCGAACTGTGCGGCGAACATGCCGATTACGAGCGTTCGGCGATCGCGGCCGAACCCGCCGAAGCCTGGATGGGGCGTTTGCGCGCGGCCCTGAGCGGCGATTGCCCGCGCCTGCGAGTGTGGTTGGCCTGCGACGCCTCGGAGGTTCTTGGCTATGCCGCGGCGAGCCTGGAGTTCTCGGTCTGGGCCGCGCGCGAGTACGTGCACCTGGACGCGTTGTACCTGCGCGAGGCCGCGCGCGGCCAAGGCCTGGGCCGAATCTTGCTGGCCCAAGCGGCGGCGTTCGCGCGCGACAGCGGTTGCGCGCAGCTGCAATGGCAGACCCCGCAATGGAACCGCCGGGCGATCGCGTTCTATCGCCGCGAGGGCGCGCGGGGACAGAACAAGCTGCGTTTCACATTTGAAACAAGCACTCCGTCGGGCTTCTGAAGTCCGCCGCGTTGTTCGAACGTTGTCCGCAGTTGCTCGCCCGTTCGAAGGCGATGGCGGCGATCCCCTGTTCACCAGTGTCGTGTCGCGTCTTCACGCGCGATCAAGCAATCTGCCTGCAGGGCGTCGGTCGCGCACATCCAGCGTGAGCGGCCGACGGGAACAGGGGGCCGCGCTGGCGCAGGCGGTTGCCGCCGGGCAGTGGGTTGCACATGAAGACAGACAGTCGGGATTCGCGAGCCGCCACCGCCGCCGATCCCATCGAACCGGAGCGGCTGCCGATGCAGGCCGATCTGGTGGCCGCGGCGCGGATCGGTCTGGCGGTGATCGACGACGGGCGACGGATCGTGTTCGCCAATCCCTGTTTCTGCGAGTTGTTGGCCGGCCCCGCGGTGGGTCGGAATCTGGACGATCTGATCGCCGCGGAAAGCCGCGACGGCCTGGCCGCGTTGTTCGATGCCATCGCACCGGCGGACGGCGAAGAACTGCGTTGGCGCCGGATCGACGGCGAGAGTTTATGGGCCGGCGCCTCGCTGACGCCGCTGGGCGATGAAGAGGACGGCGGGTACTTGCTGCAATTGCTCGACGCCGGGCCGCTGCGCCAGGCCGAACGCGCGCTGGCGGCGAGCCGGCGTCGCCTGGACCTGCTGCTGGACTCGGGCGAGTTGGACAGCTGGGAGTGGGATCCGGTCAGCGACCAAGTCTCCAGCTCGCGCCGGCTCAGCGCGTTGCTGGGCTACGAGCTCGACGAAATCGGCGAGGACATGGCGCAGTGGTTGCCGTTGAGCCATCCAGAGGATCTGCCGAAGCTGATCGCCATGCTGCACGGCGGCGCGCGCGGCGAGATCGATCAGATCGACACGGTGCTGCGTTGGCGCCACAAGGACGGCGGCTGGCGCTGGATCCACTGCCGCGGAAAGATCGTGGAATGGAGCGACGACGGCCAGCCGCTGCGGGCGATGGGCATCAACCTGGACGTGACCTCGTTCAAGTTGGCCCAGCAGCAATTGGCGACGGCCAAACAACGCCTGGAACTGGCCGCGGGCGCTGGCCATATCGGCATGTACGACATGCGCCTGCCCAGCGGGCCGTCGCGGGCCAATGCCGAGGTGTTCTCGATCTTCGGCATCGAACCGGCGCGTCTGCCGGAAGCCGGCGAGCGCGAGGAAGACGTCGGCTGCGGCGACACTTGGCAAGTGTTCCAGTCCGGCGACCAGCGCTGGATGGATCCGATCCATCCGCAAGACCGCGAGCGCGTCGCCGAGCAATGGGCGCATGCGTTGCGGCATCAGGCCGAGTTCGATATCGAATACCGCATCGTCCGCGCCGACGGGCAGGTGCGCGATCTGCGCAGCGTGGCGACCTTGTTCCGCGAAGGCGCGCAGGCGCCGACCCGCTGCGTCGGCGTGGTGCTCGACGTCAGCGCGCAGAAGGAGGCCGAGCGCCAGCTGGCGGTAATGAGCGAGCGCTTGCAACTGGCGGTCGGCGCCGGCGGCATCGGCGTGTTCGAATTCGATGCCGCCACCCGCACCCAGAGCTGGGACGAGCGCATGCACTCGCTGTACGGCTGGGAGCCGGGCAGCTACGACGGCGGCCTGCAATCGTGGCTGGACTGCCTGTTGGCCGAGGACGCCCAGCGCATGGCCGCGGAACTGGAACGCGCGATGAAGTCGGCCGGCGCGCTCGACACCGACTTCCGCATCCACCACCGCCACAGCGGCGAATTGCGCCACATCCGCGCGCTGGCGCGGGTGCTGCGCGACGGCGACGGCCGGCCGCTGCGCATGATCGGCTTGAACTGGGACATCACCGGGCGCAAGCACCTGGAAGCGCAGTTGTTCGAAGAAAAAGAGCGCATGCGCATCACCCTGCGCTCGATCGGCGACGCGGTGGTGTGCACCGACTCGCTGGGCAGCATCACCTTCCTCAATCTGGCCGCCGAGCAATTGACCGGCTGGCCGCAGGAGCGCGCGGCCGGACGCGAACTGTCGGAGATTCTCAGCCTGTCCAGCGAGAGCGGCGAGGAAATCCTGGTCGATCCGGTCGCCGAAAGCCTGATCCGGCTGACCGCGGTGCCCTTGCCCGACGGGGCGGTGGTGACCGACGCCCAAGGCCTGCAGATCGCCGTGCACGGCATCGCCTCGCCGTTGCACACCGCCTCGGGGCAGGTGATCGGCGCGGTGCTGACCCTGCGCGATGTCAGCAGCGCGCGCGCCTTGCAGCGCGATCTGGCCCACAGCGCCAACCACGATGCGCTGACCGGGTTGCCCAACCGCTTGATGTTCGAACGCGAGCTGCGCCGCGCCACCGCCGAAGCGCGGGGGCTCGCCGGCGGGCACGTGCTGGGCTTCATCGATCTGGACCGGTTCAAGATCGTCAACGACAGCGCCGGCCACGCCGCCGGCGACGCGTTGCTGCGCGAAATCGGCCAGTTGCTCAAGCGACGCACCCGCGACAGCGATCTGATCGCGCGCATCGGCGGCGACGAATTCGCCTTGCTGCTGCGCAACTGCGACCTGCGCCGCGGCGAGACCGTCGCCGCGCACCTGATCGAAGACATCGCCGCGCTGGATTTCCGCTGGAACGGCCGCCGCCACGAGATCGGCGCCAGCATCGGCCTGACCTGCGTGGCGGTGGAGTCGCCGGCGCCGGACGATCTGATGAGTCAGGCCGACGCCGCCTGCTACGCGGCCAAGGCGGCCGGTCGCGGCCAGGTGATGGTGTACGAGGGCACCAGCAACAGCGCGCGCCGCTACCGCCGCGAGAATCTGATCGTGTCCGGCTTCCGCGACGCGATCGCCGAGAACCGGTTTTCGCTGTACGCGCAGGAGATCCGCGACCTGCGCGGGGCGGCATCGACGCAGCGGCACTACGAAATCCTGCTGCGCATGCGCGACGAACACGGTGCGCTGATCGGTCCGGCCCAGTTCGTGCCGGCGGCCGAACGCTACGGCCTGATGATCGAGCTGGACCGCTGGGTGATCGCCACCTTGCTGCGCGATTACGCGCAGGCGCTGCACGCCGCGCCCGGCGTCTGTTTGGCGGTGAATCTGTCGGCCAATTCGCTCAGCGATCCGCGCCTGTGGCCGTTCCTGCGCGATGAGCTGCGCCAGGCCGCGTTGGCGCCGGGGCGCTTGAGCCTGGAAATCACCGAGACCGCGCTGATCGACAACCTCGGCACCGCCAGCGCCTTCATCGAATCCGCGCGCCAGGCCGGTTGCGGCATCACCCTGGACGATTTCGGCGCCGGCTTGAGTTCGTTCGGCTACCTGCGCCGGTTCCCGGTCGACACGATCAAGATCGACGGCAGCTTCGTCCGCGAATCGGTGCACAACGACGTCGACCGCACGATCATCGCCTCGATCAACGCTGTCGCCCATCAGATCGGCGCGCGCATCGTGGCCGAGCACGTCGAGGACGAGCAGACCCTGGAGCTGGTGCGCGCGCTGGGCATCGACAAGGCCCAGGGCTATGCGATCGCGTTGCCGCGGGCCTTGGCCGAAGTGCTGGCCGCGCGGCCATAAACCGCCGATGGCCGGGCAGGTGCGGATCGGGATGCTGTGTTGCGGCGGCGACGGCCGCGCATGTCACAGCGGCTTGGGCAGGATCGTCGTACCGGTGTGAGCGCTCGCGGCGCGTATTGATTCGGCCGCGGCAGTCCGCATTGCGATGATCCCCTACCGAGAATTCCCATGAATCTTGCCAATCCCCAACCTGTCTTCGTTCTGTCCAACCCGGCCGGCCTGTACGACCCCGCGCCCAACGGCTACTCGCACCTGGCCCAAGTCGGCCCCGGTGCGCGCTGGCTGCTGGTGGCCGGGCAGGGCGGCGAAACCGCCGACGGCGCGCTCGATCCGGACTTCCGCGCGCAGGTGCGCCAGGCCATGCGCAATCTCGCCACCGCGTTGGCCTCGGCCGGCGCCACGCCGCGCGATGTGGTCAAGCTGACGGTGTTGGTGGTCGATCACACTCACGAACGTCTGCACGTGTTCGGCGAGGAACTGGCCGCCGCGTTCGGCGCCGATCATCGCCCGGCCTGCACCTTGATTCCGGTGCCGCGACTGGCGCTGGACGGGATGCTGTTCGAGATCGAGGCGACGGCGGCGTTGGCCGGCTGAGCGCGGGCGGAACCCAGCGGCGGCCCGCGCGATGCGCGCGCTGCCGCGTGGGCATGACGGCGCAGGATAGACTGAGCCTCCCCCGACCGCCGCGCTCGCCATGCCCGCCCTGACCGACACCGCTACGCCCGCTCTGCAACTGTCTCCCATCGTCGCCGGCGTCTGGCGCATGGCCGAATGGGACTTCGATGTCGGCCAGCGCCTGCAATGGATCCATCAGGCTCTGGAACTGGGCATCGACAGCTTCGACCATGCCGATATCTACGGCGATTACCGGGTCGAATCTTTGTTCGGCGAGGCCTTGGCGGCCGAGCCGGGATTGCGCGAGAAAATCCGCATCGTCAGCAAATGCGGGATCAAGCTGACCTCGGCGCAGCGGCCGGCGCACCGGATCAAGTCTTACGACAGTTCGGCCGAGCATGTGGTCGCCTCGGTCGAAAACTCCCTGCGCGCGCTGCGCACCGACCGCTTGGATCTGTTGTTGATCCATCGCCCCGATCTGCTGATGGACGCCGATGCCCTGGCGCGCTGCTTCGAAGAACTCAAGGCCGCCGGCAAGATCGTTCACGTCGGCGTGTCCAATCATTCGCCGTCGCAGTTGGCCTTGTTGAATGCGCGGCATCGTTTGGCCACGCATCAGATCGAATTGTCGCCGCTGCATCTGGCGCCGCTGGACGACGGCACCCTGGATCAATGCCAGGCCTTGTCGATGCGGCCGATGATCTGGTCGCCGCTGGGCGGCGGCCGCTTGTTCGGCGAAGACGATGCGCATGCGTTGCAGGTGCGCGAGGCGCTGGCCGCGGTCGGCGAGCGCCATGGCGGCGCGTCGGTGGCGAGCATCGCCTATGCCTGGTTGCTGCGGCATCCCTCGCGGCCTTGGCCGATCACCGGCAGCGGCCGCGTGCAAGGGCTGCGCGATGCGGTGGAGGCGTTGCGGATCCGGCTTAGCGCGGAGGAGTGGTATGAGATTTGGCAGGCCGGGGCGCAGCGCGAGGTTGCTTGAATCCGGTTGCGGATAAGCCGGGCCGTTATCCGGGCCCGGCGTGTTGGCGTCGCAGGTAGATGAGGCTTTATCCGCGCCTGTGAGAGCAAGATCAAAATGGGTTCCGGCTTTCGCCGGAATGACGGTGGGGTGGGTGTGGCGCGGTTTGTTTGGTGGTGCTGGGTCGGGCGGGCTCAGGCGCGCGCTTGGGCTTCGCTGAGCGTTTTCAGCTCGCGCAAGCCTTGGTCGAACATGCTGCCGACCATCTTGTCCATGCTCATGAACAGGCTCATCGCCTTGAACAGGAAATTGCGTTCGCCGCTCATCGCCCAGGTCACCTCGGTGCGGTCGCCGCGCGGGCTGAAATGGAATACGGCCAGGTTGCTGGCGCGGAACGGCTTGCGGAAATCCAGTCGCACCGCCACCTGTTGGTTCTCATGCACCTGGACGATGGTGGCGCGGCCTTCGCCGGCCTTGTTGTCGCCGACCCAGTCGTAGATCGCGCCTTCGCCGCGGTCGGCGCCTTCGTACTGGCGTTGCAGATTCGGGTCGAGCTTTTCGAACGGCGACCACGCCTGCCAGCGGCGCAAGTCCTGCACTTCGGCGAAGGCCGAGGCGGGCGGCGCATCGATGAGGATGCTGCGCGCGACCCGGAATCGGGCCGGCTGCAATGCCGCCACGATGAGAAACAGCGCGATCAGGGCGGCGATGGCCGCGATAACGATAGTCAACATGGTCGAAGAGTCCTTGAATGTTTGAGCTGGGCGGCGCTCAGCGGCGCTGCATGGTTTCGAAACCGGCGGCGGCCTTGCGCACGTCGGCGGGGAAGTCCTGCATTTCCTGGATCTGGCGGATTTCGATGGTTTCGCTGTCCGAACCCGGGCAGCGCCGGGCCCAGCGGATCGCTTCGGCGCGCGAGGCGACATCGATCAGCCAGTAGCCGCCGAGCACTTCCTTGGCTTCGGGAAACGGGCCGTCGGTCACGCTGGAGCGGCCGTTGCGGAAACTCACCCGCGCGCCCATCGACGGCGGGTGCAGGCCGTCGGCTGCGATCAAAATGCCGGCCTCATGCAGGGCGCGGTTGTATTCCATCATCGCCGCCACGTGTTCGGCGCTGGGCATGGCGCCGGGCTCGGCCGATTCGTAGCCGTGGGGAATCATCAACATCATGAAGCGCATCGGGATCGTCCTGTTCGGTTAGGTCGGGCGGGGCGATGCGGCCCGGCGGGTGCCGGAAGCCGCCTCATCGCCGCGTTCTTGTAAGGACGACGAACCGCGGCGGGCCGGATCGACACGGCCGATGTTTCTTTTTGTATCGGCCCGGCGGGCGGCCGCGGCCGGCAAGCTCCGGCCCGGCGGCGGGCGCCGCGGAACTGAATCGCGTCTGTCTTGTGTGTGTGCCACCGGTGCGGACAGAGCGAGGGACTTGCTTAACATCGCGCCTTCATTGACCGAAGGCGAGGGCGGTAATGAGGGACACATTCGCAAGACGCGCCGCGGCGGCCTGTGCGCTGGCCGCTGTGTGCCTGGGGCTGGCCGCGACCGCGGCGCAGGCCGATCCGGCCGCGGCCAAGTCCGCGCCGGCCAAGCCCGCGCGCCCGGCGCCCGACACCGAGCTGGATATCTACGCCGAAGCCGGACAGCGGGTGGACATCGGCGGCGGCCGCCATCTCAATCTGCGCTGCACCGGCCGCGGCGAGCCGACGGTGCTGCTGGAGGCCGGTTTCAGCTCCGATTCGCTGGCCTGGGCCAAGTCGCAGCCGCAGATCGCGGTGCAGTACCGGGTGTGTTCCTACGATCGCGCCGGCCTGGGCTTCAGCGATGGCGGCCCGCTGCCGCGCGATCTGGGCGCCGACGTCGCCGATCTGCACGCCTTGATCGACGCCGCCGATTTGCGCACGCCGCTGGTGTTGGTCGGCCATTCCTACGGCAGCCAGATCGTGCGCCGTTTCGATGAGCTGTATCCCAAGCAAGTCGCGGCGCTGGTGCTGGTCGATCCGCCGGAGCAGAACGTCGGCGAGTTCTCGCAGTCCTACGCCAAGGCCGAGGCGGATATTTCGCCGAAGATGCTGGCCCTGTATCGGGCTTGCGAGCAAGGCGCCAAGGACGGCCGGTTGAGCGCGGCCAAACCGCCGGCGAGCCTGCGCAACTGTCTGCGCGGGCCCAACCCCAACTACAGCGACAAGTTGAACGCGGCCATCCGCGCCTGGCGCTCCAAGCCGGCGTTCTGGGAAACCATGATTTCCGGCTCGCAGGATCGGTTGTCGCTGTACGGCAGCGCGGTGCCCAAGAGCGAGCGCCACGACGGCAAGCCGGTGATCGTGCTCAGCGCCGATCAGCCCTACACCGACGCGCCGCCGGGCCACCTGCAGGCGCTGACCTCGGCGCGCGAGCAAACCCATATGGCTTTGATCGCGACCTCGCGCCAGGGCAAGCGGGTGACCATCGCCAACAGCTCGCACGACATCCCCGGCGACCAGCCGGCGGCGCCGGCGATCGCGGTGTTCGAAGCGATGGAGATGCGCAAGCGCGCGGCCGAGAAGGACTGAACCGGCGCTTGCCCGCGCCGGGCAGGATTGCGATGCTGGCGGCGGCCGCAACGGAGCGCACGCCATGCAAACAAAACGATTCGCCG
The DNA here is from genome assembly GCF_036961695.1 of Pseudomonas sp. CGJS7. NCBI lineage: Bacteria > Pseudomonadati > Pseudomonadota > Gammaproteobacteria > Pseudomonadales > Pseudomonadaceae > Pseudomonas > Pseudomonas sp. CGJS7. Next base: position 14,959 of record NZ_JBAMDI010000145.1, read on the forward strand.
CCGCCGCGGCAGGACTGGCCGGGCTCGCCGCCGGGCCGGCCTGGGCCTCGGACTTCAGCGGGCTGATCGGGGTGATGTTTCATCTCTACGCGGTCGCGCCCTGGGCGCTGCTGCAACTGGCCGCGTTCGCGCTGCTGGCCTTGTTCGACAAGTACCGCTCGCGCGAATTCGCTCGCTGGCATGTCGGCATCGCGCTGCTCGGCCCGGTTGCCGGGCTGGTGGTGTTGCTGCTGGATCCGGGCAAGGGCCAAATCACCGCGCTGATGCTGGGTGTGGACGCGGTGGCGATCGCGCTGGCGCTGCTGCCGCTGGGCATGCACGCGATCCATCGGCGCCGGGCCGAGCGGCGCGCCACGGCCTCAGCCGCGGACCCGACGGCTTCCGAGCAGGGCTGAGCGCGCTGGAATGTAGCGTTACGCCGATGGCGGGCTTTGTTTCGCCGAATGCGCTCACACTTCTTTACCGCGGCAGGCCGGAACATCGGCCACTTCGCGGCGGCGCCCACGCGGGCGGCGGCGGTACCGCATTCGAACGTATTCACACCAAGGAGACAGCATGGAACTGGGCATGATCGGCCTCGGCCGCATGGGCGCCAATATGGCCGAACGGTTGGTGCGCGGCGGGCATCGGGTGGTCGGTTACGACCCCGGCGCGGCGGCGCGCGAGCAAGCGGCCACGCGCGGCATCGGCGCGGCGGCCTCGTTGGCCGAACTGGTCGCCGCATTGCCCGCGCCGCGCGCGGTGTGGTTGATGGTGCCGGCCGGCAAGGTGGTGGACGCGACCATCGCCGAGCTGCTGCCGTTGCTGAGCCGCGGCGACACCATCGTCGACGGCGGCAACTCCAATTACAAAGACAGCGCGCGCCGCGCTGCGCAGCTGAGCGAACACGGGCTGCATTACATCGATTCGGGCACCAGCGGCGGCGTCTGGGGCCTGCAAGAGGGCTACAGCCTGATGATCGGCGGCGAAGAAGGCGCGGTCGAACGCTTGCGGCCGATCTTCCAAACCCTGGCGCCCGCGGCCGATCGCGGCTGGGGCCGGGTCGGGCCCAGCGGCGCCGGGCACTTCACCAAGATGGTCCACAACGGCATCGAGTACGGAATGATGCAGGCCTATGCCGAGGGCTTCGCGATCATGGGCCGCAAGGAGGAGCTGGGCCTGGACCTGCACCAGATCGCCGAAATCTGGCGCCACGGCAGCGTGGTGCGCTCGTGGCTGCTGGACCTGACCGCGGACGCGCTGGGCAAGAACCCGGCCCTGGACGGGATCGCGCCTTACGTCGAGGATTCCGGCGAAGGCCGCTGGACCGTGGCCGAGGCGATCGATCTCAACGTCTCCGCGCCGGTGATCACCGCCTCGTTGCTGGAACGGCTGCGCTCGCGCGAGAAGGATTCCTTCGCCGACAAGCTGCTGGCGGCGATGCGCAACGAGTTCGGCGGGCACGCGATCCGCAAGGAATAAGAACCGCCGGCAAAGCCGCGCAACCGACTTACCGTCATTCCGGCGAAAGCCGGAATCCATTTTGATCTTGCTCTCATCGGCCGAGGCAAGATCTTCCTGTTCACAGCGCCAAGCCAGCGCCGCAGCGACGGACCCGCCGCGCCGGCGCTATGCTCCGACCCAGGCCGCCCCGCGGCCGTCCGGAGCCGCGCATGGCCGATCCATCGCTTCCCGCCGATCTTCCCGCAACTCCCCCCGCCGGCGGCCTGACCCGCAGCGGCGCCGCCGCTTCCCGCCGATCTTCCCGCAACTCCCCCCGCCGGCGGCCTGACCCGCAGCGGCGCCGCGCGCCTGGAACTGATCGACATCCTGCGCGGCCTGGTGATCGCGCTGATGGTGCTCGACCACGTTCGCGATTACTTCCACGCGCAAGCCTTCGTATTCAGCCCGCTCGATCTGGAGCGGACCACGCCGCTGCTGTTCGCCACGCGCTGGATTACCCATCTGTGCGCGCCGACCTTCGTGTTCCTGTCCGGGGTGTCGATCTTCCTGCAATTGAACGGCGGCGCGCCGCGCGCGCAAGTCGCGAAACTGGCGCTCAGCCGCGGCGCGTGGTTGATCGCGCTGGAACTGACGGTGATCGTGTTCGGTTTCCAGTTCGTCTGGCCGTATCTGTTCCTGCAGGTGATCTGGGCGATCGGCCTGGGCATGGTCGCGCTGTCGGCGCTGCTGTGGTTGCCGCGCGCGTGGGTGCTGGCCTTGGGCGCGGTGATCGTCGCCGGACACGGCTTGCTCGCCGGATCGGGGCCGGATCCGGCGTCGCCGTGGGCCTGGCTGTGGACTTTGACGATGCGGCCGGGCACGGTCGCCGGCGTCGAAGGCTTCGTCGCCTATCCGGCGGTGCCGTGGATCGGCGCGATGCTGCTCGGCTACGGCGCCGGGCCGTTGTTCGCGCTGCCGGCGCCGCGGCGCACGCGGGTGTTGGCCGCATGCGCGCTGGCGGCGTTGGCGGCGTTCGCGTTGCTGCGCGCGGGCTTGCAGTTCGGCGATCCGCGACCGTGGTTGCGCTTGCAGGGTTGGCGCGATGTCGCTTCGTTCTTCAACGTCTCCAAACAACCGCCGTCGCTGCAATACGTGTTGGTCACGCTCGGCGTGTCGATATCGCTCGGTCTGCTTCTGGAACGTGTGCGCGGCCCGTTGCGCGCGCTGTTGCTGGCGTACGGGCGTACGCCGCTGTTCACCTACCTGTTGCACATCTATCTGGTCCACGGCCTGGCCATGGCGATCGGCGTGGCCAGCGGGGTGCCGGCGCGGGTGTTCATCGCGCCGTTGTTCAATCCGCGCCAGTTGGCCGAAGCCGGCTGGGGCGTGGATCTGGCGACGGTCTACGCGGTCTGGCTGCTGGCGCTGGCGCTGCTGTACCCGTGCGCGCGCTGGTTCGCCGGGGTCAAACGGCGCCGGCGCGAGCGCTGGCTGAGCTACCTGTGATCTAAGACCTTGGTCGATTTGCGAGCCGGCGCAAGCGGCATTCACACGCTCGGTCACGGCCGACAACGTTGTCGCTGGCCGCCGCGCGCTAGCCTGCGCCTGCGGCCGCGCTCGAGCATGCGCGAGCGACGGCCGCACCCGTCGCCGCCGTCGTACCGAACCATCGACGAATCGTGACCCTGCGCGCGCTACCCGCGCGGGCCGGTGCGCGCGCGGCTTTATCCGGTCGACGTACACCACCTCGGAGAAGCCTCATGGCTATCGCCACCCAATCCACGCATCGCAATCCGTTGCACCGCGGCCTGAAACGTCTGGCGTTGTTCGCCGTCACCGTCGCGGTGTTCGGCAGCGTCCAGGCCGCGCCGAATTTCCCGTTCGGCAGCCATCGCCAGAGTTACGTCAGCGGCACCCTCAGCCCCAGCGTCGGCCGCGCCGCCGCCGATCAATCCACCGCCTCGTTCTACCGTGCCTGGAAGCAGCGCTATCTGGTGGCCGGGTGCAAGGCCGGCGAATACCGGGTCAAGGCCTCCACCGACACCGCCTACGTGGTCTCCGAAGGCCAGGGCTACGGCATGTTGATCACGGTGATGATGGCCGGCAACGATCCCGAAGCGCAGACCTTGTTCGACGGATTGCACCGCTACAACCGCGGCCATCCCAGCGGCGGCAACCCGGCGTTGCTGTCGTGGGCGCAGGACAGCAGCTGCCGCAACGTGGCCGGCAACAGCTCGGCCAGCGACGGCGATCTCGACATCGCCTACGCCTTGCTGCTGGCCGACGCGCAATGGGGCTCGGCCGGCGCGATCAACTACGCCAGCGAAGCGCGCAAGGTGATCGCCGCGATCCGCAGCAGCACCATCCATCCCAACAACAAGCTGGTGCACCTGGGCGATTGGGTCTCTCCGGGTTCGGCGCATCAGTACAACGCTACCCGCAGCTCGGACTGGATGCTCGGCCACTTCCGTTCCTTCGGCGCCAAGCTCGGCGACAGCTACTGGACCGGCGTGCTCGACGCGCACCAGAATCTGTTGGCGCGGATGCAAAGCACCTACGCGCCCAACACCGGCCTGCTGCCGGACTTCATCGTCAACACCACCGGCACGCCGCGGCCGGCCGAGGTCGATTTCCTGGAAGGCGAGAACGACGGCATCTACGGCTGGAACGCCGGCCGGGTGCCGTGGCGGATCGGCATCGACGCGGCGGTCAGCGGCGACAGCCGCTCGCGCACCGCGGCGCGCAAGCTCAACCAGTGGGCCAAGGCCAAGTCCGGCAACAACCCCAACAACCTGCGCAGCGTCTACAAGCTCGACGGCAACCACACCGGCAACTACAACAGCGTGTTCTTCACCGCGCCGTTCGCGGTCGCCGCCACGGTCGATACCGATCAGGCCTGGTTGGACAAGCTGTGGAGCTACATGGCCAACGGCGGCGCCAGCGATTACTACGGCGACAGCGTCAAGCTGTTGTCGATGCTGGCGGTGTCCAACAACTGGATCCGGCCTTGATCGGCGAGTAAGCGCCGCCGCATCGGGCCTTGAGGGCGCGGCGACCGCGCCGGGCCCGCGGTTGAACGCCAGCCCGCGGCGATGCCGCGGGCTGGCTTGAGCACAGCACGGTTCCTCACAGAACCGGTTTGCGGGCAAATCCGGCAAAGTCGGTCCGGCCGAATAGGCCGAAAGTCCATGGAGTTGTGGGCTGCGTCTCGTTTAGGATCGGGACGCCGGGGCGATGGGGGAGCGGCTGCGATGCAGCCCGACACGTTCCGGCGACACCCTCCCATTGGAAGGCGAACGGACCCGTCCGGTCCGGATTTCGCGGCCCCACCGGCCGCACCGACGAGGCATAAGGAACCATGCGAAAGAACGAGTTGAAGCGGTTTTCCCTGAGCAAAACCCTGGTGGGCCTGGTCCTCGCCGCCGCCTGCGCCGGCGCGGTCGCCTCGACCGAGCGCGCGCCGTTCGACGCCGCCGCGGTGTTGGAGCAGCAAAAGCAGATCCGCGGCGACATCGAAGCCAGCCGCGGCAGCTACGGCGAGCTCAACGCCGCCACCCGCCAGGAACTGCGTTCGCGCCAGGATCGCCTGAGCAAGTTGCTCGAAGGCCGCCGCTACGAAGACCTCAACGAGGCCGACCGCGATCAGGCCCATCAGGACCTGTCCTGGATTCAGCAGGCCGGCGCGGCCAAGAGCGAAGACCGGATGATCTGCGAACGCGTCCGCGCGATCGGCAGCAACCGGGTCGAACGCGTGTGCAAGAGCGCCTCGCAGCGGCGCGAAGAACAGCAGCAGCGCGTCGATCCCAAGCTCGACACCCCCGGCGTGCGCAACTGAGCGCAGCCGGTCGAGCCGCGCGGGCCAGGCCTGCGCGGCTCGACCAAAGCGCCGGCCTCAGTCGCAACAGCGGCAAGGCTGGCCGTTGCCGGGGTTCCAGCCCGGCATGCCGCCGCAGCGGTCCTGGCAGACTTTGATGCTGCACAGCGCTTTGTCCGGCGGCGCCGAATCGGTGGCCTGCACGCCGAATCCGAATCCGAAAGCGGCCAGCGCGAACGCGGCCAGATAGCCGTAGGTCTTGCGTTTCATGCGCGATCCTCCTGTCGTGGCGACGAGCGCGGAGGCCGCGCGATCGACGAGGTCCGACCCGTCGCGGCCGCCGCGGCGCGGGCGGGGCCCGCGTCGGCGGCACTGTAGGCCCGGCGCCCGGCGCGAACTGTCCAGCGCGTCACCAAAGCCGCGCCGGATGACAGTTGTAACCGCCGCGCCGGTACCCGCGCGCGGCGATGCCGGCGCGCATCGCCTACACTCGCGTTTCGTCCGCAGCACGAGCGTGGCCGCATGAAACTTCCCTTGGGTTTGGCCGTGGCCGCGACGCTGGCATTGGCCGGTTGCGCCAGCACGCCGGCGCACAATCCGCTGGCGCAATGGCATCCCTCGCCGAACCACAACGAGCGCCGCGCGCAGTTGATCGTGCTGCACCACACCCAGCAAGACAGCGTCGAGCAGTCGCTGCGGACCTTGAGCACGCGCAACTCGCAGGGGCAGGTCAGCGCGCACTATCTGGTCGGCGAGGACGGGCGCATCTATCAACTGGTCGCCGAGGACCGGCGCGCCTGGCACGCCGGCGCCGGACGCTGGGGCGATATCTGGGATCTGAACTCGACCTCGATCGGCATCGAGATCGACAACGACGGCAGCGAGCCGTTCGCCGAAGCGCAGATCCAGAGTCTGTTGCGGCTGCTGACCGATCTGACCGAGCGTCTGGGCATTCCGCGCTACATGATCGTCGCCCACGGCGACATCGCGCCCACCCGCAAGACCGATCCGAGCGTGCTGTTCCCGTGGCGGCGCCTGGCCGAAGCCGGTTTCGGCCTGTGGCCGCGTTTCGACGCGGGCCCGCCGCCGCCCGGCTTCGACGCCTGGGCGGCGCTGCGTCTGGTCGGTTACGACCTGCGCGATCCCGGCGCCGCGCTGGCCGCGTTCCACCGCCGTTTCCGCGGCAACGAAACCCGCGAATGGCAAGCGGGCGACGCCGAGATTCTCTACGACTTGCAGCGTCAGCTGATGGCGCTGCCCGAGGGCGCGCCGCCGCCGTTGCCGGCGCCGCCGCTGCGCTGATCGCGCTTCAGGCCGCGGCCTCGTACGGCGCCGCCTGACGCGCATCGCGCAAGGCCCAGCCCCACCAGCTCAAGCGCGACAGCACCGTGCGCATGGCCCCGTGTACCGCCTGCGGTTCGCGCAATTCGCCGTCTTCGCCGAACTGACGCCAGGCATGCGGCAGGGCGATGCAATCGCGCAAGGCGACCGAGTGCAATCCGCCGTAGACCTGACGCAGTTGCTCGATCGCGCGCAGGCCGCCGGAACTGGCGCCGTAACCGACGAACGCCACCGGCTTGGCCCACCACGGCTCGTAGCAGGCGTCGATCAAGGATTTGAGCGCGGCCGGATAGCCGTGGTTGTACTCGGGCGTGACCACCACGAACGCATCGGCCGCGTGCAAGCGCTGGCGCAGTTGCTGCAGCCGCGCTTCGTCGCCGTCGCTGGGGCGCCCGGACAACGGCCAATCGAGCGGATCGATGCGGTCGATCTCGAAGCCGCCGTGCGCGAGGATGCGCCGCCGCGTCCATTCGGCGACCACATCGCAGAAACGGCCGGGGCGCGCGCTGCCGTAAATCAGCGCGATTCGGAGAGAGGAAGTCATGAAGAGTCGGAGGAAGAGGGGCGGTCAGGCTAAAACCTAAAGTAATGTTTAGGTCAAGCGTCGGGATTTGCGACAGCCCCCTCGATTGCCTATGATTCGCGCGCCGTGCGGTCCCGCGCGGCGCATCTCATGCACACGTGCCCGGCGGCCTCAGGCCCGAGCGGCAGACGGCGCCTTCTGTAGTCCGGAGCCCGTCATGCACACCTCCCCGTCGGATTTTCGAGCCGTTTCCGCGTCCGCGCGCCCGCCGCTAACCCGAGCGCAGGCCTCGCGCCGCGGCCGCGTGCTCGCGCTCGCCGTCGCCACCGCGCTGGTGCCCAGCCTGCGCGCGCGCGCCGCGGAGCCGGCGGAAACGCCCGCGGCCGACGACCGCTCCGCCGTCACCTTGAACGAGGTGGTCGTGCAAGGCCTGCGCAGCCACGAAGCCGGCGCCGCGCTGAAGATGGACGCGCCTAGCCTGGAAACGGCGCAGGCGGTGTCGACGGTCAGCCGCGAAACCATGGACCAGCAAGGCGTGCGCCGCATCGCCGACGCCTTGCGCAACGTCGCCGGCGTCACCAGCAACAGCGTTTACGGATTCTTCGACGGCTTCAACATCCGCGGCTTCAACGCCTCGGCCGGCGCGACCTATCTCGACGGCCTGTTGTGGTCCAACGATCAGGCCAGCACCGAGCTCAGCGGCCTGGATCGGCTGGAAGTGGTGAAAGGCCCGGCTTCGGGCTTGTACGGGCAAGGGCCGTTGTCGGGCATGGTGAACCTGGTCAGCAAGCGCCCGCAGGAGCAGCGCTTTATCGATCTTTCGCTCGGCGCGGGTTCGTACGATTTCCGCGAAGTGCGCATCGACGCCAACAGCCCGCTCGACCGCGACGGCCGCGTGCTGGCCCGGCTCAATGCGACTTACCGCGATCAGGATTTCTTCGTCGATTTCTCCGGCGCGCGCCGCGCGTATCTGGCGCCGTCGCTGACCTGGAAGATCGCCGAGCGCACTTCGGTGACATTCCTCGGCACCTGGCAACGCGACCGGATCAATCCGTGGTCGCCGGTCACCGCTTACGGCAGCGCCTTGCCCAATCCCAACGGCCGCCTGCGCCGCAGCTTCTCGGTCAACGAGCGCGATGTGCCGGCGGTGCAGGATCGCGACTATCGCGCCCTGGGTTACAGCTTCGAGCATGCATTCAGCGACAGCGTGAGCGTGCATCAGACCGTGCGTTATGCGGATTTCCACGATCGCTGGGATCACTGGATGTTCCCCGACCAGATCTCGCCGGAGATGGACAAGATCAATCGTCTTTACTACGGGCCTTTCAACGAGCGCGGTCACGATCTGCGCGCGGACACCAATGTGTCGTGGACCCTGCGCACCGGCGCGGTCGAGCACCGCCTGTTGTTCGGCGCGGACTACGGCAAGCGCCGTTCCAGCTACACCGACACCTTCGATGTGGGGCCGTACGAAATCGATCTGTTCAATCCGGTGTATGGGCAGAACGGCACCCATCCGGCCTTCATCAACGACGCGCGCACGTTCCAGGCCAACACCCAGCGCGGCTTCTATCTGCAGGATCACCTCAAGCTCGGCGAGCGCACCACGATGACGCTGGGCGGCCGCTGGGATCGCGCCAGCAGCGGCGTCGGCGAGGCCGAGGCGGTCAACCGCCAGTTCAGCCCGCGCGCCGGCCTGACCTATGCGCTGCGGCCCGATCTGGCGCTGTACCTCAACCATTCGCGCTCGTTCTCGCCGCAGGGCGGGTACTACCGCCGTTTCGACGGCGATCCGCTGCCGCCCGAACGCGGCGTCAACAACGAAATCGGGCTCAAGCTGGAACCGCGCGGCGGACGCCTGAGCGGCATGCTCTCGCTGTTCGAGCTGACCCGCCAGAACGTGGCCACCGAGGACCCGGAACATCCGACTTTCTACATCACCAGCGGCGAGCAGCGCAGCCGCGGCGTCGAGGTCGAAGGGCGGTGGAGGCCGAACGCGCAATGGGAAGTGCAGTTCGCCTATGCCTGGACCCAGGCGCAGATCACCCGCGACAACGTGCTGCCGGTGGGCGCGCGCTTGTCGGGCGTGCCGCGCCACAGCGCCAACCTGTGGGCGCGTTACACCGTGCCGAGCGGACCGCTGAGCGGGCTCGGCCTGGCTTTGGGGGCGCATACCGAGAGCGAAAGGCTGGCGAGCAACTACCAGCCGATCGATCCGATTTATCAGCGGCCGTTCCTGCTCAAGGGCTACACCCTGTTCGACGCGGCCTTGTCGTACGAGGCCGCGCGCTGGAACGCGCAGCTCAACCTCAAGAACATGTTCGACAAGCGCTACATCCCGGGCGAGGCGAGCATCGACCGCACCTCGTTCGGCGAGCCGCGCACGCTGATGGCGACGGTGCAGTGGAAGTTTTGAGGCCCGCGATCAGCTGACCGGGTCCGGCGCGCGGCGCAGTTTGTAGATCAGCGCGCCGACCAGCAACGCGACCGCGCCGGCGATCAGATTCTTGGCGCTGGCGCTGGCCAACAGGCCCAGCGACAGCACGATCGCGGCGATCGGAATCAACGGCCCGCCCGGCAGACGCAGCGCGCCTTCGCGGTCGCCGTGGCGCTTTTGCAGCACCAGCACCGACACCGCGGTGCCGATGTAGGTGCACAGCCGCGCGACCACCGACAGCAGCGCCAGTTGCTGGAACGAACCGGTCAGCGCCAGGGCCAGGGCGATCACGCCGATGAACAGCACCGCCCGCGCCGGGGTGTGGAAACGCGGATGGATCGCGCCGAGCGCGCGCGGGCCGTAACCGTCCTGCGACAGCGCCAGCAAGTAGCGCGGCCCCATCATCACCGTATTGCTGTTGGTGCCCAGGATCGAGATCGCCGCGCCCACCGTCAGCACCAGCGCCAGACCGGTGCCGCTGAAATGCGCGGCGGCTTCGGCCAAGGGGCTGGACGATGTCGCGATTCCGGGCAGCGTGCCCAGCGCGATCAACTGCACGGTGAAGTAAATGATCGTGACCAGGGTAATCATGGTCAGCAACGCGAACGGCACGTCGCGGCGCGGATTGCGGTATTCGCCCGCGGCGGCCGGCAGGTTTTCGAAACCGGCATAGGCGAACAACAGCAGCAAAGCCGCTTCGCCGAGGTTGTCCATCTTCAGCGGCGCGTCGGAATGCAGCAGCGTGGGATCGAAGTAGAACGCGCCGATCGCCACGAACAACACCAGCGGCACCAGCTTGCCGACCGCCAGCGCCACGCCCGCGCGCGCGGCGGTGCGCACGCCCAGCACGTTGATCAGCACCAGCAGCCCGAGCGATCCGGCAACCACGAACACTCGCGCCGGCCCGCCCTTGGCCGCCGGCCAGAACAGCGCCACCGCCTCGGCCAGGCCGTTGCTCAGCGAGGCGGCGGTGGAGATGCGGGTGACCAGCAGCATCCAGCCGACCTCGAAACCGGCGAACGGGCCGAACGCTTCGCGCGCATACAGATAACCGCCGCCGGGCTGGTCGAAATAACTGGCCGCCTGCGCGTAGCACAGCACCAGCAGCGCCACCGCGAAGCCGGCCAGCAGCACCGCCCACAGGCTGGCCGGACCGAGCAGCAGCGCGGCGGTCGCCGGCAGCAGGTAGATGCCGCTGCCGATCACGTCGTTGATCGACAGGCCGACGATCTGCCAACGGCTGACGGCGCGGACGGTGCCGGGCGAGTGAGGCTCCGATCCTGGGACTGCGGGCGAATCGGACGCACGCGGCGGCGTCGGCTGGCTCGGCGGCTGGCTCAAAAGGTGTTCCCCTCGCTCGGTGGCGTGCGGCGCACGGCGCCGATCTGACCGCACCTTAGGCCGAGTCGGCGGCGGGTTTCAATCCGCACTGCGGCATGGCGATATAAGCCGGCGCGGGGCCCGCGGCGTCGGACGCGCGGCCGATGCGCCGACAGCGAGCGTGCGCGCGGCTCGCAGCGTTCGCGCGTTGGCCGGCGTCGGGTCGGAAACCTATCGCCGCTCGCTTGTAAGTAAACCTTTCGTTGCGTTCAGCCGGGCGCAAGCCGCGCATCGCGCGCAAACGAGTACGTGCTCACGTTTTTTCGCCGCGGCTAACGCATGCGCCTGGATGCGAGGTTAAACAAACGTAGCCCGCTGCGCGCCGCATGCGTTGGCGTTCATGCCGGTGACGGCAACGTGCAGCGCGTGCCGTCGCTTCCCTGCGGCACGTGCCCGCGACCCGCGCATGGACGATCCACGGTGTTCCCCCGCACCCGTCCATCGCGGTCGCTGTTGAAGTCCGACCGGCGTCGCGCCTCGCCGACCCGGTCCATTATCCGGAGGTAAATCCATCCATGAAGATCGATACCCGCAAAGCGCTGTACCTGCTGCTGGCGATGAGCGCGCTGTCGCTTGCCGCCTGCAAGAGCGCGGGCGACACCACCGACGCGCCGGCCGCGTCCAGCGCTCCGCCGGCGCAGG
>NZ_JBAMDI010000146.1:0-25982 GCF_036961695.1 Pseudomonas sp. CGJS7
TTTTGATCTTGGCCTTCGCTCCCGCGCACCACCACCAAAACCCACCCCATCAAAACGCCCGACTCACCGTAAAGCTCCCAAACACCGGCGTCTGCTTCTGCCCATCGAACTCGCGCGTGCTGTGATACCGCGCCAGCGCGAACTTCCAGCGCCCGCGCATCAACGCCACGCCATACCCCACCTCGCCCACGAACGCGCGCTTGTCCACGCTGTGGCTGTCGCGGAAGGTGTTGCCGTCCAGAGTGATGTCGCGCACCACCCAGCGCACGTCCGAGGTCAGAAACAGATGCGCGGCGAACGGCCGCTGACCGGTGTTGTAGTGCTGGGTCGGCGCGGTGTTCTCGCCGGCCGGGCGCAACGGCGTGCTGCCGAAATCGTCCGGCAGACGCAAACCGAAACGCACCTCCGCGCCGGCGTTGGCATAAGTGGCCAGATTGCCGAAGCTGCCGCCGTAATGGGTGATCGCGTCCCAGCCCCAAGTGCCGTTGTGCGCATCGCCGGCCGAGTAGCGGTGCATGCGCTCGTGCACGATCCGGAACACCGGTTCGTCGTGCAACTGGTTGTCCCAGCCCTTGAAGGTTTCGTCGCCCAGCGCCTTGTGCACCGCGTTCTGCACTTGTTTGCCGAGCGCGGACGGCCCGACGATGCCGAACTGCAACTGGGTGGTCTGCAGATAATCGCCGTTGCGCGCGTTGTAGCCCAGGCCCATCAGCAAGGCGCCGGCGTAAGGGCGGTCGTCCTTGATCAGATCGCGCCGGCTGAAATCGGTCGGGGTGAAGATGCCCTGGGAAAAGGTCGCGATCATGTTGCGCTGCTCGAAGCCTTCGGCCGGTTGCAGCGCGTCCAGGTGGCGGTTGACCCAGCGCGCCAGACGCGGAATGCAGGGGTCGTCGGTGTAGTCGGCCAGGTTCGGCGAGACCAGGGTCAGCTGGATGCCGTTGCTGTAGCCCTGGTCCTGGCCGCCGAACAAGTCGTTGTCCAGGCGCAGGTTGACCGTCGGCGGCAACCGGGTGCTGCCGTTGGTGCAGGCCTCGCGGCCTTGGGCGGAAGCGGCGCCGGCTTGCAGCGCGGCGCAGGCAAGCAGGACGGACAGGAACAAGACGTTCGGGCGCATGAGGATTTCGGCTGCAAAGGGCCGCGGCGGCGCCGAGCGCACCGGGCGATTGGGATGCGATGCGGGACAAACCGCGCCGGGCACCGGCGCGGCGGTCAGGCGATGCGTTATCGCACTGGCGGCATGGCAACGGGACGACGCACACGTTCGCACGGATCGTCGTCGACGGCGGCGGCAGTGTCGCGACGGATTGTCCCGATAATGGTGCTTGAGACCGCGCGCGGCGTCTTTGCCGCATGAGCCGGCTGGCCTGAGCGGCGGTGCGCCGCCGCCGCGCCGCCGGGGTATCGCTCGACCGCTCAGCCCTCGGGCAATTCGTACTCGAAGCGATAGAAGTGCGCACCGCCTTCGCGGATATCGATGCTCATCCGCCCGCTCAGGCCGGCCAAGCCGTCGGTGCCCGAATCGGGCACCACCACGATGCTCAGATCGGCCGCGCCGCGATCCATCAGCCCGCGATGGAGCAGCATGAAACTGCCGCTGCGCCCGCCCAGGCTGCCTTCGACCTTTTCCAGGGCGACATAACCGGCCGAACCCTTGACCGCGGTCATCGCCGCGAGCATCTCGCCGACGCTCACCGCCTGCAGTTCGCCGTGAAAGCGCTTGTCCAGCGCCATCCGGCCGAACTTGCCCTCGGCCGCGGCGTGCACCGGTTGCGGACTGCGCTGGATATCGAACGGCCCTTCGATCTGCGGCATGCGACTCTCCCGGAGTGGGCGCGCACGCCGGATGCGAACGCGCGATGCCGCGCAGGCTAGGCGCTCGCCGCCGCTACGCCAAGCCGCATCGCAGCAGCGCCGCCCGGCTCGGTGCCGGCGGTGCGGCAACTTGCCGCACACGCCCGCGCGGCGGCGGACCTAGCATCTTGCGCTCGCGCCCCTTCGCCGCCCGCGGCCGATGGCGTGCGCGGTTTCTCTCCCCCTCGCCGTCGCGGCCGCGCCTGGCCGCGCTCGCGCACGTCCGCTTTCCGTCTCTATCGCGTTGTACTCCGCATGCCCGATCGAACCGCCCGCTTTCCGCTTCCCTCGGCCTTGGCCGTCTCGTTGCTGGCCTGCGCCGCGCCCGCCATCGCCGCCGACGCCGATGCCGCCGACGCGGTCGACCTGGATGCGGTGCGCGTGCACGGCCAGCGCGGCGACGCCCACGCCGCCGCCGCGGTCACCGCCAGCCGACTGGGGTTGAGCGCCGGCGAGATCCCCGCGACCGTGGACGTGCTCGATGCCGGCGACATCCAGGCGCGCGGTTTGCGCGACAGCGTCGAAGTCCTGCGGGCGATGCCCGGGGTGATGGCCGGCAACCTGCCCGGCCAACCCGGCGTCGCCTCGATGCGCGGCTTCGCCAGCGGCGCGGTGTCGTATCTGCTCGACGGCGTGCGCCTGACCAGTTCGGGATTTTCCTCGCGCAACTGGGACAGCTTCCAGTTCGAACGGGTGGAAACGCTCAAAGGCCCGGCCTCGGTGTTGTACGGCGAAGGCGTGCTGGCCGGCGCGATCAACTTCGTTCCCAAAGCGGCCAGCCTAGACTCGCCCGGCGGCGAGGTGCTGCTCGGTTACGGCAGCCACGCCAGCGCGCGGGTCGGGCTCGACCGCAATCTGCGCTTGAGCGACACCCTGGCGGTGCGCGGCGTGCTCAGCGCCAACCGCTCCGACGGGTATGTCGACGGCACCGCCTCCAACGCCCAGGCGTTCGCCGGTTCGCTGCTGTGGCGGCCCAACGACGCGCTCAGCGCGCGGGTCGCGCTGGACTACCAACGCGACGATTTCGACACCGCCTACTTCGGCGCGCCGCTGGTGCCTGCGGCGGTGGCCGCCGAACCCAGCAATCTGGTCAGCAACCCGCAGGGCTGGGTGATCGACAAGGCCGCGCGTTCGCGCAACTACAACGTCGACGACGGCCGCATGGATTCGCGCACGTGGTGGCTGCGCACGCGCCTGGACTACCGCTTGGGCGAACACTGGCGGCTGAGCAACGAAGCCAGCGTGTACGACGCGCGGCGGCGCTGGGACAACAGCGAGGACTTCAGCTATCGCCCCGCCAGCGGCCTGTTCGAACGCAGCGCCGCGCGCATCCACCACGACCAGCGGGTCTGGAACCAGCGCCTCACCCTCGCCCACGACGGCTCGCTCGCCGGCCGCCGTCACCGCTTTTCGGCCGGCCTGGAATACAGCGACACCGACTTCTTCAACCTGCGCCGCTTCGGCCGCGCCGCGCCGGTGGACGTGCTGGCGCGCGAGCGCGGCCAGTTTCCCGCCGACACGCCGGGCAACTTCGGCGACGGCCGCAACGATTTCACCACCCGGGTCGAGGTCGCGGCGGTGTTCGTCGAGGACGCGCTCAACCTCACCCCGCGCTGGTTGTTGGTGAGCGGCCTGCGGCATGAGCGGATCGAGCTGCGGCGCAATAATCTGGACCTGGACAGCGGCCTGCGCAGCCGCTTCGACCGCGAGTTCTCGCCGACCTCCTGGCGCCTGGGCAGCGTGTTCGAACTGCGCCCGGACAGCCAGCTGTACGCGCAGTACAGCAGCGCGGTGCTGCCGGTCAGCTCGTTCTTGACCATCAACCAGCGCAACAACGCCTTCGACCTCAGTCAGGGCGATTCGATCGAATTGGGCCTGCGCACCGCGCTGCTGGACCAGCGCCTGCGCTTGAACGCGGCGGTGTACCGCCTGCGCCAGGACGACATCCTCACCCGCGATCCGCTGCAACCGCAGATCAGCGTGCAGAACGGGCGCCAGTCCTCGCGCGGGGTGGAACTGTCGTTGAGCGCGCAAGCCACCGCGCGTTTGCGCATCGACGCCAGCGCGGCCTGGCTGTCGGCGCGGTTCGACCGCCTGCGCGAAGCCGGCGGCGCCGACCGCAGCGGCAATCGCCCGTCCAACGTGCCCGAACGCACCGCCAGCGTCGATGCCTGGTACCGGCTCGACAGCCTGCCGCTGAGTTTCAATCTGGGCGTGCGCCACGTCGGCGATTTCTACACCGACAACGCCAACGCTTACCGGGTCCGCGCCCACACCGTCGCCGACGCGGCGGTGGACTGGAACGGCGCCGGCGGCCGCTATACCTTGCGCGTGCGCAACCTCGCCGACGCGTTCTATGCCGATTGGTCCGGCTACAGCGCCACCCAGGTGTATCTGGGCGCGCCGCGCAGCGTCGAACTCACCTATTCGCGCAGCTTTTGACCGGCACGCCATTGAGGAGCATGCCATTGAGGAGCACGCCAGCGATGAACGCGCCACCGAGCAGCACCCCGGCCGAGCACGGATCGCGCAACGGCCGCCATCTGTATCGCGCCGTGTGGCGCTGGCATTTCTACGCCGGCCTGCTGGTGGCGCCGTTGCTGCTGATTCTGGCGATCACCGGTTCGATCTATCTGTTCAACGATGAGATCGAAGACGCGCTGCACGCGCCGCTGCGGTTCGCGCCGGCGCGTCAGGCCGACTTGCCGCCGTCGCGGCTGATCGAGGCCGCGCGCGCGGCCTACCCGGGCGAGGTCACCCGGATCGATCTGCCGGCCGATCCGCGCCGCACCGCGCAGGTGTTCGTCACGCCCGCCAGCGGCGAGCCGCTGCGAGTGTTCGTCGATCCCGGCAGCGCGCGCGTGCACGGCGCCTTCGTCTACACCCACACCCTGGTCGGGTTCGCCGACACCATGCACGGCTCGCTGATGCTCGGCCGCTTCGGCGATGCCATCGTCGAGCTGGCGGCGTGTTGGGCGCTGCTGCTGATCGCCACCGGCGCGTATCTGTGGTGGCCGCGCGAACGCGGCTGGGGCCGGGCGTTGTGGCCGCAATGGCGCGAACGCGGCCGGCCGTTCTGGCGCAGCCTGCATTCCAGCGTCGGCGCGTGGACGGCGGCGTTGATCGTGTTCTTGATACTCACCGGTTTGCCCTGGGCCAATGTCTGGGGCGACCTGCTGCGCGCCGGCACCCAGCAACTGGGCATCGGTTATCCGGCCGAACACCGCCACCACGGCCCGGCGCCGGCAACACCTGCGGTCACCGTTTCCCAGGCCATCGGCGAAGCGCCGTGGACCTTGCGCGATGCGCCGATGCCGGCATCCGCGCACGCACATCACCACCACGATGCGTCCGCACCGCGCCGCGACATCGGCATCGATGCCGCCGCGCGCGCCTTCGCCGCGCGCGGACTGCGCGGCGACTACCGGTTGTCGCTGCCGCGCGGCGAGGACGGCGTCTACACCGCCGTGGTCTATCCCAACCAGCCGCAAGGCCAGCGCACCGTGCACGTGGACCGCTACAGCGGCCGCATCGCCGGCGACACCGGTTTCGCCGATTACGGCTGGGCCGCGCAGGCGGTGGAACTGGGCGTGCAGTTGCACATGGGCAACTACTTCGGCCGCGCCAATCAGATCGTGATGCTGCTGCCGTGCATCGGCATCGTCGTATTGACCGGCAGCGGCGTGTGGATGTGGTGGCGGCGGCGCCCGCGCGGACGTCTGGGCGCACCCGGCGTCATCGCGCCGACCCGGTTGCGCACTATCGCTTCGATCGCGCTGGCCTGCGGCTTGCTGTTTCCGTTGCTGGGCGCGTCGTTGCTGCTGGTGTGCGCGCTGGATCGCTGGGTGATCGCGAAGGTGCCGCGCTGGGCGGCGTTCGTGCATTGAACCGAGCGGGCGGCGGCGCCGTTGCGCGCCGCCGCCCCGCTTTCCGCGATCTCAGCGCGAGCCGGCCGGCGATTGGTCGCACCAGTTCGTCGCGGCCGCCTTATTGCCGAAATCCCCGGCAGCCACGAGCGAGGACGCAGCCCGGCGCGGCTTGGCTTTGCCGCCGGCGACGCGCTTGTGCTTGGACAACGGACGCTTGCCGCCGCTGCGTTTGGCGAGCTTGCGCGCCGGGGCCGCTTTCGCCTTCGGCCGCAGCGTGCATTGGCCGAAGCCGCTGCCGCCGTCTTCCACGCCGACGCTCGCGCCGGTGTGCGCCGCGACCGGCTTAGCCGCGGGCGAGCGTTGCGGCTGCTTCGATTCGCCCGCCACGGGCGCTGCTTTCGAACCCGCCGACAGCGCGGCCGCCGCGGCAGCGGCAGGCATCGCCGCGTCCGCCGACGCGCGCTTGCCAACCGGCACGTTCGTCTGCGACGCCGCCTTCGCACCGGCGCTTGCGCCCATCGCCGCGGACGTCGCCGCCGGCGCCAGCGGCGCAGGCCGCGCCCGCGCCGAACCCGACGCGCCCCAACCCAGGCGCAAACCGGCGTTGAGCGAATGCGCGCGATCGTCGCGGCCGAGGTCGCCGCGATACTCGATGAAACCGCTGCTGGCCGGGCCGATCCGGTAGTTCAGGCCCAGCCCGACATTCCAGCGATTGCGTTCGCCCACCAACCCGGACACGTCGAACCCCGGCGTGGCGGCGCCGACGAAGGCGTTGCGCGCGCGCGGCCGCGAGTCGCCCGGATCGTGCAGGAAGCGGATGTCCGCGCTCGGACTCCATTTGCGCTCGCGCTGGCCGGGCGCCGCCGACAAACGCAGGCCGACGCCGACGGTGGTGGCCTCATAAGCGCTCGTGCGCACCCACAAATCGGCATCGCCGGAGCCCTGTTCGCGGAACCGCGTCGATTCGGTCTTGCCGTAATACACGCCCAGCAAGGGCTCGATCCGCAGCTTGGCGCGATCCCAACGCGCGCCCGCCTCCAGCAAGGCATAGCTGCCGTCGTTGCTGAAATCGGCGCGGGCGCGACGGCCGTAGCCGCCCACCCGGACCTCGCGCTCGGCCTGGAAACGGCCGTAGCTCAAGCCGGCCGCGCCCTGCGCCCAGAACCGGCCGGACGCGTACAGGCCGTGCATGCCGATGTTGAACAGATCGCCGTCGATGCTGTCGTCGCGATGGCCGGTCTTCATCGTCGACTGCGCCGCGCCGATGTGGCCGCCCAAACGCCAGCGCTCGGCCGGCGAGCCTTCCAGACCGATCGCCAGACCGCCGAGGTTGTGATCGATGCCGTCCAGACGCCCGCCATCGAACTCGGCGCGGCCGCCGTACGCGGTCGCCCACGCCGTACCCAGCGTGCGCTCCTCATCCACGCCGCGGTCGCGCGCCAGATCCAGCTGACCGGCCACGCTGCGCTGCAGTTGTCCGTTGTAGTAACGCTGCGCGCTGGCGAGCGAGGCGTAGGTTTCGCCGCTGAGCGTGTCGAACGCACGCGGCGCCTGCGCCGCGCTGAGCCCGCGCGCGGCCGCCACCGCGACCGGCAACACCGCCTCGTCGGCGCTGGCGCGCTGCAAGGCCGCGGCCGCGGCGCGCTGGTTGTCGTTCAAACCGGCGAACTGCTCGAAGCGGATGCCGCCGCCGTCGAGATGGCGGGTCAGGCGCAGGAACACGTCGCCGCCGCGCAGCAACAAACTCGCGTCGAGGAACGGCAGCGCGGTCTGGCTGACGCTGGCGAAGCCGCCGCTGAGCGAGCCGGCATCGAGGATGCGGTAATCGGTGATCGGCGCATAACTGCCCGGCTGCGGAATCGCCACCACCTGCCCGCCGTTGAGCGTCGCCGCGCCGGCGACGGCGATGCTGTCGCCGCGGCCATCGGCGCTCTGGCGCAGTTGCAGGCTCGCGCCCGGATTAACGGTCAAGCCGGCGACGTTGAGCGTCGTGCCCGCTTCGCCGCGGCTCGCGTCCGGCAAGCCCGAAGGCGCCAGCGTGCCGTTCAAGGTCAGCGCGCCGGCCAGCGTGCCGCCGCCGCTCACCGCACCGCCGGCGGCGACGGTGGCGTTGCCGCCGAGTTTTCCGTCCAGCAACAGATGGCCGCCGATGCGGCTGTCCTCGAAAGCAGCCGCGATCTCTCGCGGCACCGCCACGGTGGCGCCGGATGCGAGCGAGAGAACTTCGAAGCCGCTCAGCGCCGCCGCCGGCAACACGCCCTCGCCTTTGCCGCTGCCGGCATCGATGGCAAACGTGTCGGTGCCGGCGCCCGCGCCGATCGCGCCCGTGAAATCTTTCAGTTGCCCCACGCTCGCGCTCAGGATGTCGTTGCCGCCGCCGAAATCGACCGTGCCGGCGATCGGGCCGGTCACGGTGAACACATCGTCGCCGTCGCTGAAATTCGCGTGCGTGCCCGGCGCGGAGGTCAGTCCGGCCACCACCGGACGGGCGACATTCAGCGTGCCGCCCTGGATCGACAGCCCGCCGGTAAAGCCCAGCACGTGGCCGTTGAGGCCGAGCGTGCCGTCGCCGTTCTTGGTCAGGGTGCCGCTGCCGGCCAGGGTGCCGTTGAGGTCCAGGCCGTTGTTGCCGATCAGATCGAGAGTGCTGCCGGGCGCCAGATGCACGTCGTTGCCCAACACCAGGCCCGGCACCGATGCGGTCAGCGCGGCCTTGCCGCCGATGTTGAGCAGGCCGGTGCCGAGCGCAGCCTTGTCGCCCAGGCTCAAGGTGCCGGCGTTCAAGTTCATCCCGCCGGTGAACAGATTGGCCGCGCCCAGCGCCAGCGTGCCGCGGCCGTCGTAACTCAGCCCGCCGCCGCCGCGGATCTGGCTGCACAGGCAGGTGTGGCCTTCGCCGCCGATGGCCAGGCGCACGTCGCCGGCCAGATCGACCGGATTGCGCAGCGACAGGTTCGGCACGTTCGCCAGCAATCCGGCGTTGCCGCCGACTTGCAGAAGGCCGCTGCCCAGTGCGAGATCGTGGCCGAGGCCGAGCGTGCCGGCGTTGAGCGCGACGCCGCCGGTGAAGCTGTTGGCGCCGCCGAGATCGAGCTTGCCGCTGCCGTTCATCGCCAGGCCGCCGGCGCCGCCGATCAAACCGGCAAGCGAAAGATCGTTGCCGCCGCCGATGCCGAGCACCGCGCCCGTACCCAGATTCACCGCATTGCCCAGCTTCACCCCCGCGGCGCTGGCGCTGAGTTTGGCGTTGCCGCCGACGCTGAGCGCGCCGGTGCCGAGCGCGGTGCTGGTGCCGAGCGCCAGGCCGCCGCCGCCGAGCGCGACGCCACCGGTGAAGGTGTTGGCGCCGCCTAACGTCAGCGTCGACGGCCCAGTGAAGCGCAGCCCGCCGCTGCCGCCGATGGCGCCGCTCAAACCCAGATCCGCGCCGCCGCCGAGGCTCAGCCCGGCATTGAGCTTGACCGGATTCTTCAGGTTCATCGCGCTAGCGACGTTGAGCGACGACGCACCGTCGACCGCGAGCGCGCCGCTGCCCAGCGCCGCATCGTTGCCCAGCGACAGCGTGCCGGCCTGCAAGCTCAAGCCGCCGCTGAAACCGTTGCGGCCGTTCAAGGCCAGGCTGCCGCTACCGGTCTTGATCAGCGAACCGCTGCCATTGACGATGCCGCCCAGACTCAGATCGGTGGTGCCACCGAGGCTCAGTCCTGCGCCCGTGCCCAGGTTGATCGCATTGCCCAGCGACAACTTCGAACACGGGCAGGCCAGCCCCGCTTTGCCGCTGACGTTGAGCGCACCGAAACCCAGCGAGCTGTCGTTGCCGAGCAACAGGCTGCCCGCGCCGAGATCGACGCCGCCGGTGAAGGAATTGCGTCCGCTCAAACTCAGCACGCCGGCATCGCGCTTGATCAATCCGCCGCTGCCGGCGAGTTGGCCGGCCAGACTCAAGTCGTAGTCGCCGAGCACGCTCAGGCCGCCGGCGCCCAGGTCGATGTCCTGGCTCAACCCGAGTCCGGCCACCGTCGCCTGCAACGCACCGCCGTTGCCGCTCAGCTTGCCGCTGCCGAATGCGGCGGCATCGTCGAACAAGGCCACGCCGCCGTTGAGCGCGACATCGCCCGACACCACCGCGCCGTCGAGCGTCCAGGTGCCGCTGTTGATGGTCAAGCGTTCGAAGCCGCGGTACTGCGTCGCCGAAATCGTACCGCTGCCGCCGCTGCCCGCGCCGACGCCGCTGGCGGCGTTCTGCAACACCAGAGTGTCGTCGCCGCCGCCGGCATCGACCTGACCGGTCGCCGCGAACCGCAACGCCGCGCCCGACGGCGCGGTCATCGTCGTCGCCGCGGCGGGCAACAGCACATCGCCGATGCTCGATCCGGTCACCGCGACGAAACGATCGCTGCCGCCGCCGAAACCGAGGCTGCCATCGATCCGCCCCGCATTGACGAAGCTGTGCCCGCCGCTGGCCGCATCGCCGAGCGCGACCCGGCCGGTGATGCTGCCGGTGTTGCTGAAATCGACATTGCCGCCGCCGTAGACACCGACCGCCAACTGGTCCTGCGCGCCGAATAGGCCGAGCCCGGCGTTGCCGATGGTTCCGGCGTTGTCGATGCGGGTGGCGCCGGCATTGGCCACCAGCATCGCGGTGCCGGACAGATCGAAACTGGAGTAGCTACCGCGGATCGCGCCGCGATTGTCGATCGCGATCTGACCGCTGCCCGGCGCGGCGAGGTTGCCCGCGGTCAGCGCGCGGGTCAGCAACAAACCGCCGGCCGCGGTGGCGTCGATGGCGCCCAGATTGGTCAGCGTGAGATTGCGCCCGCCCAAGGCCATCGCGCTGCCGCCGATGGTGGCGCCGACGATCGCATCGGCCGCCACGTTGACCGTGAGCCCGTCGGCATCGCTGGCGAATGCGTTGGGATCGGACGGAAACGTCACCGGCACGCCGGAGCATTGCACCGTGGCGCCGGCCGCCGGCGTCGTCGGGGTGCAGGCCGCGGCCGCGACATCGCAATAGCCCTGCAACAGCAACAACACCGGAATCGCACGGGCGACACCGAGACTGAGCGGGTGGAAGCGGATTCGATCGGGTGATGGTGCAGTGGCTGCGTGCATGAACGGTCCTTGATGTGTTGTTCGGCTTCCTTCGCCGCGCCACCACGGCGCACCACGATCGCGCGCCGGACCGGCCGCGCGGTTTTACCGATGCGCACGCTCCCGCCACGTCGGGACCGGCCCGGTCGTGCGGCGCAAAGCGGCGGTATTCGAAGGGAAACTCGCCAGGGCGATACAACGGGCCGACGTGGCCCGCGACTAGAAAAATACAAATCGCGTTGGCGCGTCTGTGCAATTCGTTAGCAATTCGTTTCGTCGTAATTTGGCGAGAATTTGCGCAAAAACACCTATTAAAACGGCATTTTTTACTCACCCAGAACAGCCGCGAAAATCGACGAAGGCACTTGCCGCGCTCGCCGTATGCAAGTCGCAAACGCAAGCCACAAATCCGGTGATTCTTCGGCGCCGCAGAATCACTGAATCGAACTGGCGGCGCGAGTCGAATTTCGACGCGATTCGCCGTTGCCGCGGCCCTGCGTCACGCTCGTGCCGGCCGCACCGGTCGCTATCGTCGGCCCAGGCGATCACGCGCCGGCTCCGGCCGACCGTGCGATCGTGTGGAGCGAGGCTGCGTTCGCGGCACCGACATTGCGCCCGACTGCATCAAAAAACATCGCCGCTTTCGCGGCGATGTGCGTCCACTTTGTGAGCGGGCCGGGACGATTCCCGGTTCACGCCTCAAAGCGACTACTGACTCCGGTCCAGCGTACCGGAGCCAGTAGCGCCACCCCGTCGCCGCACTGATGCACTACCGATCCGGCTTATCGAGCCCGGGCCGTAGCCTCGTTGCAGCAGATCGACGGCGGGGTCACCGCGCCCGACGGAGGGGCGGAGCGCGATGTGACGGCGGCGAGTCGCGGCGCAACGCGGCGCGGCTTCGCCTTGCTAGCGGTGCCGCGCGAGGCGACACCCAGGGTCTTGGACATCGGGCAGGTTGCGCCGGCTTTGGCGACCGAGCGCAGCAAACCGCGACGTTGGGGGCGTGCAGACATGACCGATCCTCCGTTAGCCAATTCCGGCCAGGACGGGACGGTCGAAGGGCGAGAACCTTCGCCCTAACGGCATCACACCGCGTCGCGTCCATGCCGACGACGTGGCCGGGCGCAGGAACCCGGCCATCCGACAGCGACGAAAAAATTTCGACAGCGTTTACAGAGCGAGCCGGCTCGTGTCTAGGAAAGAACAAAACCCCAATGCGAGTCTGTGCGATCGATCAGCAGTTTATTGGCGAAAAACAGCGGAAGAACTCACGTTCTCTCACTTGCGGCCGAGCGCAGTAGTCGCTTTGTACGAAACTCACGCAAGTTCACGAATTGCCATGGGTACGATCGCCGCCGCGCGCACTTCGGCACTGCCGCGAACGCTCGCCGGGCAAGCGGCCGCGATCGCGAAAACGACACGGCCCGGACGCTTGCGCATCCGGGCCGCGAAGATTTCATCGCTTGGCCGATCCGTATCGACGGACCGAGCGCGCGAAGATCAGACCAAGGTCAGGGTCACATCGATGTTGCCGCGGGTCGCGTTGGAGTACGGGCAGACCACATGGGCCTTTTCGATCAACTCCTGCGCCTGCTCGCGCGGCAGACCCGGCAGCGAGATCTTCAGTTCGGCTTCGATGCCGAAACCGGTCGGGATCGGGCCGATGCCGACGCTGCCGTCGATCGCCGCGTCGGCCGGGAACGCGATCTTCTCGCGGCCGGCGACGAACTTCAGCGCGCCCATGAAGCAGGCCGAGTAACCGGCGGCGAACAGTTGTTCGGGATTGGTGCCGTCGCCGCCGGCGCCGCCGAGCTCGCGCGGGGTGGTCAGCTTGGCGTCGAGCGCGTTGTCGGACGACACGGCGCGGCCGTCGCGGCCGCCGGTGACGTGGGCATGGGCGGTGTAGAGGACTTTTTCGATGGACATGGGGTGTGCTCCGGTAGTGGGTGGATGCTGCGAGTAGGGTCGCGGTCGCCCGCGGTGGGTATGTAAGAGCCGCTTACGAAAGGCGCTCGGCTCACGATTCGTCATTCCGGCGAAAGCCGGAACCCATTTTGATTTTCGCTATCGTCGGCCCGATCACGGCCCGACGCCAGCGCTTCGGATCAGGTATTGCGGATCAGGTTCTCGCGCAGCGACTCCAACTGCGCCTTGAGCGCCGTCAACTGCTCGACCGTGCAGCCCTCCAAAGCGCACGACATCCCCGTGGGGACGCTCTGCGCCTTGGCCTTGAGCGCGCGGCCGGCCTTGCTGAGCTCGATGATGACCTGACGCTCATCGCTGGCCGCGCGGGTGCGGGTCAACAGCCCCGCGGTCTCCAGGCGCTTCAACAGCGGCGTCAGCGTCGCCGAGTCCAGGAACAGGCGCTCGCCGATTTCCGACACCGTGACCGCGTCGCGTTCCCACAGCACCATCATCGCCAGGTATTGCGGGTAGGTCAGGCCCAGGCGGGTCAACAACTTGCGGTACACCTTGTTCAGCGCCAGCCCGGTCGAGTACAGGGCGAAGCAGAGCTGATCGTCCAGCAGCAGGGTCGGCTGCGGCGGTTTGGCGGTGGTCGCGGGCTTCTTCATGGGGCTCAATTTACATAGCGCGCTATTTAATAGCAAGCACTGCTTGGCCAGGGGGGCGGCCTGGAGCGTTCCATGGGTGCGGCGAAACCGGACGCCCCCCAGGCCGTCATCCCCGTGAAGGCGGGGATCCAGGGCTTTTCGGGCGAGAACGCTTGAAGTCGCTGGATGTTCGGCTCCGCCGAAGTAAAGCGGAGCCCGCGTTCGCGGGAATGACGTTCTGGAGGGATGGCGCTGAAGTCGCTGGATTTCCGCCTTCGCGGGAATGACGGTAGGTAGGTGCGCGACTGACCGCTTTTTTGCTCGTCATCCCCGCGAAGGCGGGGATCCAGGGCCTTTCGGGCGAGAACGCTTGAAGTCGCTGAATTCCCACCTTCGCGGGAATGACGGTAGGTGGGTGCGCAGCCGGCCGCTTTTTGCTCGTCATCCCCGCGAACGCGGGGATCCAGGGCCTTTCGTGCGAGAGCGTTTGAAGTCGCCGGATGTTCGGCTCCGCCGAAGTAAAGCGGAGCCCGTGTTCGCGGGAATGACGTTCTGGAGAGATCGCGCTAAAGACTGTTGGCCCGGCTTACCGAGCCACCACCGGGCTCGACGGCAAATACAAATCGGCGATCCGCAACGCCAGACGATAAGGCTCCGGATCGTTGCGATTGGTCAGCATCACCACGGTCAAATGCCGCCGCGGCCAGCGCACGATGACATTGCGAAACCCCATCGTCTCGCCGGAATGCCACAAGGTTTCGCCGGTAATGCGCCAGCCGTATCCGTACTCGACCTCGGCCACGTCGGTCGGGGTGTGCGCGGAGAACGCAAGCTTGCGCGATTGTTCGCTGAGCAAGCGGTCGTCGTACAGCGCCGCGTCCCACCGGGCCAGATCGTCGATCGACGAATAGATGCCGCCGTCGCCCAACACCGCGCTGGTGGAACTCTGATCGGTGCGCGACCAGGCGCCGTTCTCGAAGCTGTAGCCATACGCGCGATGCGTCACCTCGGACACTCCGCGCTCGTAAGCCACCGTGTCGTTCATGCCCAACGGCCGGAAGATGCGTTCGCGCAGAAAGTCCGCGAACGATTGCCCCGACGCGCGCTGCACGGTCAACGCCAGCAGCGCATATCCGCTGTTGCTGTAGCGATAGCCCTTGCCGGGAGCGAAATAGCCGCGGTCCTGGGTTTCCAGTACCCGCAGCACGTCCAGGTCGTGCATCTGCTTGTCGCCGGCATCGAAGCCCTCCCCCATCACATCCTCGTAATCGATCAAACCGGAGGTGTGGCTGAGGATCTGCCGGATCGTGATCGCATCCGCCGACCGCGGCAGCGTAGGCAGCCAGCGCTTGATCGGATCGTCGAGGCTGAGCTTTCCGTCCTGCGCCAACAGCAGGATCGCGGCGGCGGTGAACTGCTTGGTCACCGACGCCAGGCGGTAGTTGCTAAGCGGCGTGGCCGCTTCGCCGGTTTCCAGCACCGCCATGCCGTAACCGCGACGCAACAAGGGCTTGCCGTCGCGCAGCACCAGCACGCTGGCGCCGGGCGCCTTGCCCTGATAGTCGGCCATCAACGCGTCGACATCGCTCGACAGTTCGCTCGACGCGCCGCCGACCGGAGCCGGAGCGCTCGCGCAGGCGCTCAACAACACGCCCAGGCCCAACGCCGACAGGCCCGCGCGCCACGTCGCCGGGCGCCAGGAGAAAACGTTCGCGATCGTACTGGTGGCTGCCATCTGCGCCTCTCGCGGCAACGGGCGCCCATCGGGATCGCCCTGGGACTGGACTTACTTCACCGGGAAATCGAACGCGATGTCCGGCGTCGGCTCGGGCTTGAAGGTGTAATGCCACCATTCCAGCGGATAGTTCTCAAAGCCCTCGCGGCGCATCGCCGCGCGCAGGCGCTCGCGATTGGCGCGCTGGGCGGCGTTCGCGTTGGGCGAGTCGGTGTGGGCGAGTTCGTCGAAATAGTCGAAGCCCGTGCCCATGTCCAACGCGCGATACTCGCCATCGCGCAGCTCGTACAAGGTCAGATCCAGGGTCGCGCCGCGGCTGTGGCCGGAGGTCGGCGAAATGTAGTCGCCCAGCAACACGCTTTTATCCAACGCCGGGTAGTAGCGCGGCTTGGTTTTCTGATCGCTCAGGTCGCCGGCCCAGCGCACGAAATCCTGCACCGCGCGCACCGGCCGGTAGCAATCGAAGATATGCAGGCGCAGCCCGTGCCGCCGCAACGAGCGCTCGACCCGGGCCAAGGCCTCGGCGACGCCGCGGTGCAGATAGCAGCCGGCGGCCTGGTAGCCGTTCACCGGGCGGCCGACGAAGTTGTCGCTGCCGGCGTAGCGGATCTCCAGCGACATGTCGGCCACCAGACTGCGTATTTCGACCATGTTCGCGGACTGCGCGTCCGCGGCGGGGGAGATGCGCGGCGCGACACTCGCCGCCTTCGCTGGCGAGGCCGCCTTCGCTGGCGAGGCCGCCTGCGCAGGCTGCGCCTGCGGCGAGCGCACCGCGGCCACGCAGCCGATCAACACGCCCAGCGCGCAGACCTCAACGGCAATCGCCGATACGCGCGAACGCCAGGTCCTCGAAGTCGTAGCTGAAGTCCGCATCGGGATCGACCTTGCTCATGAGGAAGGTGGCGGCTTGGGAATCCGCGGCGGCGGCGAAATCGATCCAGGCCTCTGTGTCGACTTCTTCCGCGTCCCAATCGACCACAAGCCGCAGGCCGACCTTCACGATCTTACCGCTCAACAAAGGCGACTTGCGCGACGCGAATCTCACCGCGCCATCGCGCGCGCAGACCTCGGCCTCGCCGAACCACGGGTCGCGGTACACGCCCAGACGGTCGCGCAACTGCGCCGGCGCCGCCGGTTCGCGCCGCGACGTATCCGGCGCCCGGCTGGCCGAAGGCGCCGCCGCTTCGGCGGCGATCGCATCGGCATACCACCCTGCCCCGCGCTTGCGCTGCGGCGCGGTGAAGTAGTCGGTCAAGGCCTGATCGAACACGCTGCGCGCATCGCCGGCGTCGCCGTTGATCATCACCACGAAACCGGCGTTGCGCTCCGGCAGCATCGTGGTCAGCGAGTACATGCCCATCAGGGTGCCGGTGTGCGAAACCTTGAACGCGCCGTCGGCGTCGCTCAAACGCCAGCCGTAACCGTAGGCGGCGAAGTGGGTGTTCGACCATTCGCGTTGGCGGCGGGACACGTTCATCGGCATCTGCGGCCGCCACACCGCGGCGCGCTGCTCGGGCGACAGCCACGGCTTGCCGTCGACGCCCTTGGTTTTCGGGTCCAGCCAGGCGCGCAGCCACACGGTCATATCGTTCAAACCGCAGCGAACGCCGCCCGCGGGGTCCATGGTGCTGGCGGCGATCTTCGCCCCGTCGGGTCGTACCGGCACATAGCGATCGCCGCGTCGGGCATGCGGCTGCGCCACATCGCCGACCGCGTCGCGATCCCAGGCGCCGATCCGGCATCCCTTCATCCCCAACGGTTCGAACACTTCCCGGCGCAAGACCGTTTCGTAAGCCGCGCCGCCGGCGCGGGCGGCGACTTCGCCGGCGACGATGTAGAGCAGGTTGTCGTAGTCGTAGCTCGAACGGAAACTGTGCACCGGCTTGAGATAGCGCAGGCCGTGCAGGATGTCGTCGCGGGTGAAGCTATTGGGCTCCGGCCACAGCATCAGGTCGCCGGCGCCCGCGCGCAGACCGCTGTTGTGGATCAACAGGTCGCGCACCTGCATCTGCCGGGTGACCCAGTCGTCGTGCATGCGGAACTGCGGCAAGTAGCGCACGACCGGATCGTCCCAGCGCAGCTTGCCGGCATCGACCAATCGCGCCAGCGCCGCGGTGGTCATGGATTTGGTGTTGGAGGCGATCTTGAACAGGCTGTCGGCGCCGACCTTGTCGCCGGAACCGGCGATCAGTTCGCCGTGGGTGCGCAGATACGCTACTTCGCCGTTCTCGACCACGCCGACGGCGAAACCGGGGAGCCGGTAACGCGCCTGCACTTGATCGACGATTTGGTCCAGCGCGGTTTGGCGCGGATCGGGTGTTGCCGCCATCGCCGCCGTCGCGGCGAAAAAAAGCAGGGCCGTCCACCGCAGAGAGTCGCGTCGCATCGGTGGAAGGCCCTGTCGAGGTAGAGAAAGGGCGGCCCCGCCTCGCGGGGCCGCCAAGGGGTCGAGAGAGTGTTGCCCTTAGAAATCCACCGACACGGTCAGCTGGGCGTAGCGCGGGCTCTGATAGCCCGTGCCCAGGCCATAGAACTTGTTGACCACGCCGACACCGGTCTCGTAGGAGTCGTCCACTTCCAACGTGCGCTGCTGATTGAACAGGTTGTAGACCGCCAGCTTGACCCGCAGATCGGCCTCGCCCAGGGAACGCTGATAGCTCAGGCTCGCGCCGACGTCGAAAATCCACGGCGTGCGGCCGCCCGAACCGCGTTCGCGCAGCTCGTACACTCGGTCGCTGGTGTACTTGGCCGTGCAGTTGGCCACGCACACGTAGAAGCTGTGATAGACGCGGCGGTCGTAGGGATTGGCCAGACCGAAAGCGTTGATCGGCCGGCCCGACTGGGCGTTGAGGGTGGCGCCGACAGTCCAGTGATCGTTGATCGCGTACGCGCCGCGCATCTTGATCTGATGGCGGCGGTCGTTGGCCAGCGGGCCGCTGCCGTTGAAGTTGACCCAGGGGTCGTCGAACGACTCGGTGCGCCCGGTGTTGTCGAAACCGAAGTCGGAGTTCGACGGGCCTTCGGCGTTGCCCTCGCTCTTGGACCAGGTGTAGGAAGCGTTGAACGCCCACTTGTCGTCCCAGGCGCGGTCGAGCATGAACTCCAGCGCGCGATAGGTGCGCTTGGGCTTGACCCAGCCGCGTTCGCCCAGGTACTTGCCATCGGCGTCGTACAACGCCCAGCCCGCGCGCGAGGTATCGATGTCGACGTAAGCGTCGTTGACGCCGTCGCAGTTGGTGTCGGTGTACAGGGTGACGGTGCGGCCCGGATTGGCCATCACATAGCCCATGTCCTTGGGCTTGCCGTTGCACAGGATGCCGTTGGAGGACACGTTCATGTCGTCGATGGCGTTGTGCAGCCGGCGATAGATGCCGCGCACGCCCCATGACCAGGCGTCGCCGAACATCGACTGGTAACCCAGGATGGCTTCGTCCTGATACACCGGGTCCAGATCGCGGTCGACCTCGCTGCGCAGGTCGCCGACGGTGCCGTCGCCCTGGCTGTTGTCGACCGCGCCGATCTGCGCGCCCAGGATCGGCCGGTAATAGGTCGCGCCGTTGCGCTCGAACGCTTCCAGCCCGGCCAGGGCGTAGTAGGTGCGCTCATCGAGGAAGGCGCCGGCCTGCTTGACGTTGATCTGGTTGACGATCGGCAGGTAGTAACGGCCGACGTTGCCGAAGATCTTCGAACGGCCGTCGCCGCGGAAGTCCCAGGCGAAGCCCAGGCGCGGAGCGACCATGTCGTCGATCTTGATGTAGGTGTTGCCCTCGCCGTTCTTGTTGTCGAAGCTTTCCACCCGCACGCCGGCGTTGAGCATGAAGTCCGGGGTGATCTGCCAGTTGTCTTCGATGTAGTAGGCCGAGTTGACGGTCTCGAAGGTGCCGGTGACCTCCTGCTGGCGCGCGCGCACGTAGGCGTTGACGCCGGCCGGGACGATGCCGCCGTTCTCCAGGGTCGTACCCGGCGCGGTGGGATAGATCTGATAGAACTTGCGCGTCGGGCCGGGATAGAAGCTTTCGTTCTCCGAGGTGTTGACCTCGCGGTCCAGGCCGAAGCGCAGCAGGTGATTGCCCAGCTGCCATTCGAAATCCAGACGCGCGGCTTCGCGCTTGTCGGCGCCGTTCTCGACCTGCACCGAGCCGACGCAGCCGATCTGCGGCAGGCTGCCGATGCGGCGGTCCTGGACCGCGTCGCAGTCCTGATCGTTGAGGCTGCTGGCGATGCGGTCGCGCTTGTTCTCGCCGTACAGGGCCTTCATCGAGAAGTTCTCGGTGAGGTAGCCGGTGTAGGTCAGCGCCCAGTTGATGCCGCCGACCTCGCTGTTCTGGACGTTGTCGCGAACCCCGCGCTGGCCTTCGGGCCAGGTGTACTGGTAGTTGTCGGTGGTGGTTTCGTTCTTGTCGGAGAAGGCCAGGAATTCCAGCAAGTGGCTGTCGTTGATCTGCCAATCCAGCTTGGTGCCCCAGAAGCCCTTGTCGGACTTGGCCTTGAAGAAGCGCTCGGCCGCATCGTCGGTGCGCTCTTGCTGGTAATCGCGGAACTCGTACATCGCGTAGAAGAACAGCTTGTCCTTGACGATCGGACCCGACGCGTGGACGTTGAGGTTGGTGCGGTCGTACTGGTCCTTGCTGGAGATGCGGAACGGATTGCCGGCGCGGTCGTAGCGGTTCTTGCCCGCCGATTGCAGCGAATTGGGTTCCCACACCAATTCGGCGCCGTACTTGAATTCGTTGCTGCCCGACTGGGTGACCGCGTTGATCACACCGCCGGTGGTGCGGCCGAATTCGACCGAATAGCCGCCGGTCTTGACCTGGAATTCCTTGAAGAACCCGAACGGCACCGAAGAAAAGCCGACGCGCTTGTAGAAGTCGGTGACGTTGAGGCCGTTGATGTAGACCGCGTTCTCCGACACCGAGGAGCCGCCGAACGAGGCGCCGCCGTACTGGCCCTGAACCACGCCCGGCGCCAGCAGCGCCACCGCCTGCGCGTCGCGCGCGATCGGCACGCGTTCGATTTCGGCCTTGGTCACGTTGGTCGCCGATTCGGTCGAGCGCACGTCCACCGGGGTGACGATGCGCGAGCCGATCACCTGGACCGCGCCGAGGTTGGTCGCATCGCCCAGATTGATGTTGGATTCGTTGCCCAGGCTCACCACCACCTCGACCGGCGTGCCGATCGCCGCGCCGTCCTTGCTCGCCTGCAATTGGTACGTGCCGATCGGCAGGAACGGGAAGCGGTAGTTGCCGTTGGCGTCGGCTTTGACGGTGCGGGTGAAACCGGTGTCGGCGCTGCGCACCGTCACCTCGGCGCCGGCGGCCACCCGACCGGCCAGCGAGCCGTCGGTATTGGCCGCCAACGCCGGCATTCCCATCGTGGCAAGGCAGATCCCCATCGCCATGCACAGTCCGGACTTACGCAAGGTCTTGCCTTTCATTCCGCACATCCTCCCCAAAGTAGTGTGAGCGGCGCTCCGGCGTCATTCCTTCGCCGTGAGCACCTGCGCTTTGTAGTCGTAGTCCCATCGGTCGAAGTAGAGATTTCCCCCTTCCCACTCGACCTCGCCCCGTTGCGAATCCACCGTTTCGGAGCGATCGAATCGCTTGGCCGGATCGAAGTCGCGGCCGTAATCGTCGTTGTAAGCGATGCGGTAAGCGTCGAAGCCGCCGAAATAGAAATCGGCCAGCTTCGGATCGGGCGACTCGAACCGCCCGGTGGTGACGTCGACCGGCATCCAACCGTAAGGGGCCAGGTACATCCAGGCCCAGTCGTGCATGTTGGTGTAGCCGTCGTCGCCGTAAACCCAACCCGACTGCCAGCGCGCGGGAATGCCGTTGAGGCGCAGCAGGGTCATCAACAGCAAGGTCTGCTGGCCGCAGTCGGCGTGGCCGGCGTGCAGGGCGTAGTCGGAGATATTCGAAATCGTGGAGT
The DNA here is from genome assembly GCF_036961695.1 of Pseudomonas sp. CGJS7. Lineage (NCBI taxonomy): Bacteria > Pseudomonadati > Pseudomonadota > Gammaproteobacteria > Pseudomonadales > Pseudomonadaceae > Pseudomonas > Pseudomonas sp. CGJS7. The sequence goes on from NZ_JBAMDI010000146.1 coordinate 21,027, forward strand.
ATTCGCGCGCGCCGGCCCACGGAATCTTGTCGACCGCGGCGTACAGCTTGCGGGCGATGCGGTAAGGATCGGTTTCATCGCCGACCACTTCGCGCGAGAACTTGCGCAGCGCATCGGTGTAGACGATGTGCGGCGGACGTTCGCCCAGATACGGGGTGGTGTGCTCGTTCAAGGGCGCCGGCACGACCCGGCTCGGATCGATCTTGCGGTACTGGCCGAACACGGTCAGCTCGTAACTGACTTCGAAGCGGGTCTTCTGGCCGGCCTTGGCGGTCTGTTCCAGATACACGGTGCGCTGCGCGGTCGATTCCGGCGCGATCCGGTGCTCGGCGGGGGTGCTGGCCAGCCAGCGGATGTCCTGCTGCTGATGGGCGATGGCGCGCGGATACGGCAGCCACGCGCGCAAGGTCTTGCCGGCGGGCACCGCGTCGGCGTCGACGGTCAGCGATTGGGTGATGCGCACCCGCCGCGGCGCGCCGTAGCCCTGCTGCGACGCGGCGGCGATCACCTCGGCGTGATGCGGGTTGAGCACTTCCATCGGCCCGTGGCTGAGCGGCTTGGCGTCGGCCGGACGCCGCGCCAGCGCGCCGGCGTCGAGCCGGAACAGGTTCGACGGCGCGCGCTGGAAATAGCGCTTCTCGCCGTCGATGGTCATCGATTCCAGCAGGCCGCGCCGATCCCACTGGGCGAATTCCTCATCGCGCAGGTCCGGAATCTGCGCGCGCAATTTGGTCTGCGCCTGATCGCGGTCGAGGCTGAAGTCCAGGCGGATGCGGCGCATGCGCTCGCTCTGGAATTCGAGATCGCGGCGTCGGGCGTCGCTCAGGCGCTTGTCCGTCAACGCCTGCTCGATGCGGCTGCGCGCCTGGGCGAAATCGCCGGCATCGATCAACGCCACGATCGCATTCAAGCGCTTATCGGCCTCGCGCTGGCGTTGATGATCCTGCGCATGCACCGGGCCGAGCGACCCGTGGAAGCCCAGGATCAGCGCCGGCAGCGCGAAGATCATCCCCAGCGCCAGCGCGCGCGGCCGCCAGCGCCCCGCAAGCGAGACGATGGCCCTCGCGCGGGGAGCGATAAACAGCAGGTCAGTCACGGGATCCATACCTGGTGTCACCCACGCGGGGCCATCGGTTCATGGCTGTGTAACATGAGGATGTCACATGGTCAATAAATTATTCCCTATCTATTTTTGCAAGGAAGTATGTATTCTGCGGTTCGACCCCACCGCGCGGTGACGCGGCCGGGTCGGTGCCGGACGACCGGCATTGGGCCTGTGACTGCGCGCGGCCGTTCCGCGCGCCGCCGGAGCAAGACGCCATGCGAACCGCTTTGAGCCGTTGCCGCGCTGTTCTCCCCCGCTCGCGCGGCGCGCCGGCGCGCTGCGCCGCAGCATCGGTTTTGACTGCGATTGCGCTGATCTGCTGCTTGCCGGCGTCGGCGCGCGAGGCTGCCGGTAAAGGCATTGCGTCCACCGGCGTGATCGGCATCGAGGAGGGCCAATTGAACGCCGACTACTGGATCGGCCGCCAGGCCAAACCCGACGCGACCATTCTCGACCGCAAGGCGATCGCCGCGCAGAACCAGCGCCTGCACCAGCAAGACAAATCGGTGCACGACATCGAGCGCTTGCCCGACACGCTGAGCCAGGCGCAAGTGCGCGGCTGGATCGAAGCGATCTCGCAGCCGCGCGATGAAACCCTGTACGACGAACGCGGCGAGACCATCGCCGCCGCTACGCTCAAGGCGCTCAGCGCCGATCTGGCGCTGGACAAGATTCCCGCCAGCCAGCCCACCCGCTACGGCATGGTGGTGCGTCGCGCCGACCTGCGCACCTTCCCGACCCGGCTGCGGGTGTTCAACGCGCGCGGCGACACCGACATCGACCGCTTCCAGGAAAGCGCGCTGTTCCCGGGCACGCCGGTGGCGATCGCGCACGCCAGCAGCGATGGCAAGTATTGGTTCGTGGTCAGCCCGCTGTACGCGGCCTGGGTCGAGAAAGACCGCATCGCCGAAGGCGCCAAGGCGCCGGTGTTCGACTACACCCGCAAGACCCCGTACCTGATCGTCACCGGCGCCACCGCGCGCACGGTGCACACGCCCGAGCAACCCGGGGTCTCGGACGTGCAGCTGGAAATGGGCGTGCGGGTGCCGCTGCTGGCGGACTGGCCCAGCGACAAGCCGGTCAACGGGCAGCACCACTACGCCTCGCACGTGATCGAGTTGCCGTATCGCGACGACCAAGGCGCGTTGAAATTTTCACCGGCCCTGCTGCCGCGCACCGCGGACGTTTCCGCAGACTACCTGCCGCTGACCCAGGCTAACTTGGTCCGCCAGGGCTTCAAGTTCTTCGGCGAGCGCTACGGCTGGGGCCACTCCTACAACACCCGCGACTGCAGCGGCTTCGTCTCCGAGATCTACCGCAGCTTCGGCGTGCAACTGCCGCGCAACACCCGCGACCAGGCGGTCAGCCCGGCCTACAACCGCATCGAGATGGCCGACGGGCTGAGCCACGAAGAACGGCTGAAGATCATCAAGACCCTGGAAGTGGGCGATCTGATCTACATCCCCGGCCACGTGATGATGGTGGTCGGGCACCAGGACGGCTGGCCTTACGTGATCCACGACACCACCGGCATCACCTTCCGCGACCGCACCGGCGATCTGACCCGCGTTCATCTCAACGGCGTGTCGGTGACCCCGCTGGTGCCGCTGCTGTTCAACCGCGAGCAGCCGACCGTGGACCGGATCACCAGCATTCAACGTATACGTCCATGAGGCGACACTGCGCCCAGCCGCCCCGGGCCGGTTGAACTTCCGCCGATCCGCGCACTCCCATCACCGAACCACGACGAAACAAGCCAAGCCAAGACCACATGAAGATCACCGACATCCGATTCGGCATGCTGCGGGTTCCGCTCAAGACCCCGTTCAAGACCGCGCTGCGCACCGTCGATACGGTCGAGGACATCGTCGTCACCATCCACACCGACACCGGCCACGTCGGCTACGGCGAGGCGCCGGCCACCGCGGTGATCACCGGCGACACCCACGGCTCGATCGTCGAGGCGATCCGCAAGTTCATCTCGCCCCGGCTGATCGGCCAGGAGATCGCCAACCTCAACCGCATCACCGGGCTGATCCAGGGCGCGATCGAGAAGAACTCCAGCGCCAAGGCCGCGGTCGAGATCGCGGTCTACGACCTGTGGGCGCAGCTGTACGGCGCGCCGCTGTACAAGATGCTCGGCGGCGGCGACCCGGTGATCACCACCGACCTCACCATCAGCGTGGACTACATCGAGAAGATGGTGGCCGACTCGATCGCCGCGGTTGACCGCGGGTTCGAATCGCTGAAGATCAAGGTCGGCAAGGACATCGGCGTGGACATCGAGCGGGTCAAGGCGATCTACGCCGCGGTCGAGGGCCGCGCGCTGCTGCGCCTGGACGCCAACCAGGGCTGGACCGCCAAGCAGGCGGTGTACGCGCTGCAAACCCTGGAAGACGCCGGGGTGCGCCTGGAACTGGTCGAGCAGCCGGTCAAGGCGCAGGACCTGGACGGGATGAAGTACGTCACCGACCGCGTCCACACCCCGATCATGGCCGACGAAAGCGTGTTCGGCCCGGCCGAGGTGATCGACCTGATCCGGATGCGCGCGGCCGACATCATCAACATCAAGCTGATGAAGACCGGCGGCCTGTCCAAGGCCATCCAGATCGCCGACATCGCCGCCATGTACGGGGTGGAATGCATGATCGGCTGCATGATCGAAACCTCGATCTCGGTCGCCGCGGCGGTGCATCTGGCGGTGGCCAAATCCAACGTCATCACCAAGGTCGACCTGGACGGGCCGTCGCTGTGCGCGTTCAATCCGGTCGACGGCGGGGTGATCTTCAACGAGTCCGAGATCACCGTCACCGATGCGCCGGGCCTGGGCATCCGCGAAATCCGCGGCCTGGAGCCGCTGACGCCGATGGCGGCCTGAACGTGCGCCCGGACCGGTTTCGCGCGCCTGGGTTCGCCCCGCCGCGCGCGCGGCCGGCCGCGAAGCCGGCTACGCTGTAGCCATCCGCCGCGCCCGGGACTGGACCCCTGCCGATGTCGCCACTGCTCAAGATCCGCTCAGAACGCGACCAGATGTCGGCGATCGAACGCCGCATCGCCGACTATCTGCTGGAGAACGCGCACCTGCTGCGCGACTACTCCTCGCAGCAGCTGGCCAATGCGCTGGGGATCAGCCAGTCCAGCGTGGTCAAGTTCAGCCAGAAGCTCGGCTTCAAGGGCTACCCGGACCTGAAGTATTCGATCGGCGAAGCGGTCGCGCGCGGCGACGGCCACGACGACGGCGCCGGCGCCCAGGCCGCGCCCGCCGATCCGGATCAGGCCCTGGTCGAACGGCTGTGGCACGGCAAGGCCCGCGCCGAGGAAGAAACCCGGCTGATCAACCCGCCCGAGCGCCTGGCCGCGATCGCCGAGCTGATCCAGCACGCGCGCCGGGTCTACGTGATCGGCCTGGGCGAGGACGGCGTGCCGGCGCGCGCGCTGTCGATGAAGCTGGCGATGATCGGCATCCTCGCCGTGCACCACTTCGACCCGGTGCTGATGGCCGCCAGCACCGCCAACGCCGGCGCCGACGACGTGCTGGTGGTGCTGTCCGAACAAGGCAAGCTGACCTCGCTGTGCCACCTCGCCCGCACCTTCGCCGAGGGCGGCGGCAAAGTGATTTCGGCCACCCGCCACACCCCCAACCCGCTGCGCGCCCACGCCGACCACGCCTTGCTGGTGTCGGCCCACGACGGCCGCGCCCACGTCGAGCCGCTGCTGTACCACAGCGCCTTGCAGCACCTGCTCGATCTGATCTTCGTGCTGCTGTGCGAACGCGGCCACGACCGCCTGCGCCAGCTCGACAGCCATGCCGAGCGGATGCAGGACATTCTGGATATCTGAGCGGCGTGGCG